>JAYEKN010000160.1 GCA_034661015.1 Candidatus Cloacimonadota bacterium | reverse complement strand
GGACTCATTCATTTAAACCCAAAACAAGAAAAATAGCTACAATTAAATCAAAATGAATACTTTACAAGCTCCTAACAATACCCATTTGTTTAGATTGGATTGTATGTGTTTCGCTAAAAGAAATTTCTGATAAAAATAAAATAAACGTATAAAAAAGTGGCTGAAATTAGCAAACTATCGTATCTGTCAAGAATACCGCCGTGTCCGGGAATAAGATTGGAAGAATCTTTTACTTGTAAATCTCGTTTCAGGATGGATTCCATTAAATCACCCAATTGACCAAATACACCGACAACAATTCCATAGGCTATGATATCTTGCCATTTTTCGAGGATAGGATAACTAAATATTAAGGTGAAAAGCAGATTAATTAAATATGCAAAAATGAACGCAGATCCAAATCCGGCAAGAAATCCTTCAATGGACTTCTTCTTACTGGCTTCAAAAATTTTTCTATGCTTTCCAAATTTTACACCCACAAAATATGCCATCGTGTCTGTAAGCCAAATTAGAGCCAGAAGGAGTAAAAGGTAAAGGTTCCCCATGTGCCGCGAAGTCCCAAGTTCTGATATAAGAAACATAAACTCTATGAGCAAAGGGAAATACAGAAGGCAAAAAACACCCACAGAAACTCGTTTCAATGAATTTTGAGTATTGCCGCTGAAAATATCACGAGAAATAAATATCACTATCAGAAAGATGAAAATAAAAATAATGTGATGCAACCCGAAAAAAAAGACATACCAATTAATTACTACGGTAGCGATCACAAGTAAAGGAAAGGGGAGTTCGATATTTTTATGGCGTTGTAGAAGATTACAAAATTCCCTTATGCCAAGCACGGAAACAATGGTAAGCATGATTTGTAAATAAATTCCACCAAACCATGCACATACAAGCATAATTGGTCCATAAACAAGGGCGCTAATGGTACGGATAGCTAAAGAGCTCATAGAATATTCCTTTTTATTTAAAGCCAAGTTTGTTTTTTAATTCCACCGAAACGGCGTTGACGATTTTGAAAATCAATAATCGCAGTTAGAAATTCTTCCGAAGAAAAATCGGGCCAGAGGGTTTCCGTGAACCAAAATTCCGAGTAAGCGGATTGCCATGTAAGGAAATTGCTTAGACGGATTTCGCCACTGGTGCGTAGTATTAATTCCGGATCGGGAAATTTATTAGTGTAGAGATATTTTGAAAATTCCGTTTCGGTTATCTTATCAATTTTTTCTTCTAAGATGCGATTCAAAGCTTCTATTATTTCGTTCCTTCCACCATAGTTAACGGCAAGGATAAGGTTCAAACCAGTGTTGTTTTTAGTTATTTCATAAGCACGTTTGATTTTGTTTTGAAATGATTTTCCGAGTCCTTTTGTAGAACCGATGAAATGAACAATTACATTATTTTTGTTCAGTTCTTCAATTTCTTTCATCAAAGTGTTTTGGATAAGATTGATTACGAAATTGGCTTCTTTTTGGGGACGCCTCCAATTTTCAGTAGAAAATGCATAAAGAGTTAAATGTTTTATTTCAAGATGCCCTGCGGTATTCAATATTCGGCGAACAGTTTCCACTCCTTCCATGTGCCCCTTTATACGAGGAAGATTGTGTTGTTTCGCCCATCTGCCATTCCCATCCATAATAATTGCCACATGTTCGGGTATGTTCCCTTTTTTTACA
Organism: Candidatus Cloacimonadota bacterium; assembly: GCA_034661015.1. Classification (NCBI taxonomy): domain Bacteria; kingdom Pseudomonadati; phylum Candidatus Cloacimonadota; species Candidatus Cloacimonadota bacterium. The sequence continues at coordinate 12,715 of JAYEKN010000160.1, read as the reverse complement.
TCTTCAATCAATTCTTCTTTTGAAATATTTTCGACATTTTCCATAACACCGATTGAGTTTGCTAAGCGATGAATTTTGCTGTCAATAAAATGAAAAATGAAATGCGAATTTTTCGCTATTACTGGAGAAAAAATACAATTGGCGAATATTGCAAACAAGCCAAAAACTGCAAATATTACGTTTTTTATGTGAATTGCTGGACACAATCGGTAAGGTGTTTATTTTTTAGGAAAAACTGATTGTGTAAAATAACAAAAAGAAATTTAAACTGGAGATTTTTAAATGAAAAACAGTTTTCCAGGATATTATCAACCAACTGAAACAGAGCTTCGCCGACTTTGGGACAATTCTATCGTGGTTCTCGAATCGAATGTGTTGCTGAATCTGTATAGATATTCTGCAGAAACCAATGCAGAAATTATTCAGAATTTAGAGCAATTATCAGACAGATTGTGGATTCCCTATAACGAAGCAAAGCAATATCATGAGAAAAGGATTGAGGTAATCGAAGGTCAAGAGGAATCGTATATTGACTTACAAAAATTTTTGAATGAAGTACAAGATGACTTAAAAGATCGCTTACTTTCTGATAATCACTCCTTTCTTGCAGACCAGTTGATAGATAAGGTAATAAAAATATTTTCTGATATCAGAACTAAACTCGGAGATAATAAAGAAGAATACCTTTCACTGTTTGAGAATGATGAGTTGAAAGCTACAATTTCCGAACTGCTGAGCAGAAAAGTTGGAGCACGTTACACGGATGAACAACTTGAGGAAATTTATAAAAAGGGAGTGGGACGAACAAAAAAGGGGATGCCACCTGGGATAATCCCAAACGAAAAATTTGATGCTAAAAAATATCACGACCTGATAGTTTGGATGCAAATCATGGATAAAGCCAAAGCCACTTATAAGCCCATATTAATGCTTACGGACAAGACAACAACAAATTGGTGGCTTACATTTAAAGATAAAAAAATCGGACCGCGTCCCGAACTTGTTGAAGAAATGCGAAATTCAGCTAATGTAGAATTTTATATGTATAGAATTGACCCGTTTATGAAGAATAGTCAGAAATATCTTAATTTTGAGGTGAAACCCGCTGCCATTGAAGAAATTCAGAAGTTTAGGCTCAGAGATGAGAAGCGAATAAATACCAGAGACATGCTTGCTCATAAATTGAGGAACCAACGTGAAACTGTTTTGGAATTGTCGCAAGAATTGGAAGATATGGCAAATAAGACAGAATTATTTAGTTTGCTGGATGTTTCCAACGCTATCAATAAGTATAAAAGTGCAAATAAACCCGAAGAACCCACCATAAAGAAATCTGAAGTGAATAAAATTTCGGAAGAATAGGGCGATTCTTTTTACAATTCGAAAAAAGCAGAAATAGTTTTTTATTTTTCCCGGAAACAACCAAAATGGGGAGATGTATCACCAAATTCCAAACATCCGATATCCGGTGATGATCCTATAAAGTTATCGGTAATATTCGGCACTATAATTCCACTATTTACAGACCGAGCATTTTGGGATAATTTACATTTGATTCCCGCGGTTTTATAAGTTTTATTTTCGATCGGGCGGGATAGATTAGCAAACTCATTATAATCAACCATAATCCCATGCAATTCATTACCGGTCTCGTTATAAAATTCCTGCAGATTGGAATATCTTCCCCACGATTTCCGATTATCGCTACTCCATTTAATTAAATATTTTGCATTTGGTATTTTATAATAGCCGTTATAATCCAAAAAAGTTCTTGAATCCGGTGAGCCGGATGCAAAAGCATAGGATTGGATTCCCAAAAAAAGATTATTCATAATTTTTGCATTCTGCCAAATGGGATCTGACCAAAATGCTTTTTGAGAACTAATAAAAGTATTGTTGAAGATGAAAAGCCCGGAAGGCCAATTGTGAAGTTTGAGAGGAATCCGAGAATTATAGACAAAGTTTCGGAAAATATAGGCGGGACCGCCGTAAATAGGTTGGGTACTTATTCCCACGTGAGAATTCATTATTTGATTATTCCATGCTCTAATATTATGATATCCAAAATCTAACTCCATACAATCATCCGCAGCATTATATAATTTATTATTATAAAAATCAATACACATATTTAAGGGGTTTTCCCATGTTCCCGGCGAATCAAGGTTATGAATTGTGAGGCAATCCCAAAAATCGTGAATTGTATTATAACAAACAATATGCCTTGTTCCTTGAACCACGATTCCGGTAGGAGTGGAATATTCTTGCTTTACGTTATCTCGCTCGAACCACTTTTTTACTCTTCCTTCAATAAGATTGTTGGAAATTAACCAATTTTTCGATTGGGCAAAAGAAATAATTCCGTAGTGAACGTCGTAAATATGGCAGTTTTTTACAACCAACCCGTTTGAACCGTTTGCTTTGATGGCTGTATGAGCATTGCGGAGAGTTAGATTTTCGAAATGAATATAATCTTGTCCCGGCAGTGTAAATAATTTTCCATCTGTCCCATTTCCATCAAAAATAACTTTCTCTCTATCTGTTCCGCGAATTATGATGGGATAATTTTTGCACCCGCTTTTTTCAATTTCATAATTTCCCGAATATATTCCGGGATGAACCAAGATTAAAGTTCCCGGGTATGAAGATTCTATTGCAAGTGTGAGAGAATGAAAACTCGGGCTTTTCTCGGTAAAACGATAATTTTGCGGGTAGAGATGAATAATTTGATCCGGAGAAAATTCTGTTTGGGGTTGCAAGGTGGAAACCTGAATGATTTTTTCAGCATATCCACCATCTGGATCGCTCAGCACAAAGCTGGCATCATAGCTCGTGTTTGCTCGAAGATTAAGAATACTTCCCGCAAAAAGATTCCCCGTTTTAAAACTTTCAAAATCTTTATTAACAACATCCTCATCAATCCTCAATAACGGTAGGGCTACTTTCCATTCGACAGTACCAATTTCTCTGTATTTAACTACGACTGTTGCGTTTGCGTTACTGTCTCCGGTAATTATCCATCTGAAACCGAGACAGTGGAAAGTGGGAGGATCTATTAAGAATTCCTCGGCAACTACTTTTTTTTGTGCAAAACAGTTGGTTGTAAGAAATAAAATAACTATAAAATAAATGAAGTACTTTATATGAAAAGGGAAAAGAGAGAAGGGAGAAGTTAAAATCCCTTCTTTATTGTCCATTTTTACTTTTAAGTGTAATGTTTTTTTTATTACATTGAGTTGGCTCATACTTATTTAAATATGTGGTTTTGAAATGAGTTTTAAAAAAATAAGACCAAAAATTATAATCCAAAGAAAGATCATCGGAACCAAAATAGCAGCACTCATCCTTGCCCCACCTTGTTTTAGGTCACCCCCTACCATTCGTTTACTCTGTGGTTGAGTATGACCCGCGGAACTTTTATTATTCGAGCTTGAAGAAAACATTGCAGGCGTTCTGATCTTTAGTGAGGACAAATAATTTGGGGACGAACCGGATGAACCACTACCCACTCTTCGGTAATTCGGGTTATATGCTTGCGGATGATAGACTGGTTGCGAAACAAATCGTGGACCAAGTCCAAGTCCGGTTGATCCTCCTGACGGTTCATATTGATGTCCGTAACGCGCTAACCATCCGGGAGCAATTGCTTTACCAAAACGACCGTAATATCGAACAAAAGGTCTAACCGGATGTATTCCGGGATTCAATTCCACCGTCCTTCCCGTAAGTTCTGTAACTGATTTTCTTGTAACTGATTCCACAGATTTAAAATACCAATCACGCTTTTTCTCTAAGGGGACAAAAAAATTGTTCCGGTAATTTTGATCAAAAGATGATAATCTCCAATTATGCCAACTTTTTGATGAAGCTTTCGAGGGATTCAAAAAATTTGAAGCAGAACTGGCCGAAGTTATGGTCGGCTCAATTTCTTCGCTTAGTCTCATAACCCACAAATCCGTTTTTGAAGTTATTCTAGAATAAGTAGTGCCGATAACAAAGAAGTTACTATCGTGGGATTCAACGATAAAATTAGCTGTATTTTTTCCGAATCCTGCAAACTCTTTGCTATAAACACTAACTCCTTTATTATTAAGTTTCATCACCCAAAAATTATGATCATTATTAATATCCGGTTTTGTTGTTCCGCAAATAGCGAATCCATCATCGGATGTATAAGTTATGGAAGTAGCAGCATCTATCCCGAATCCTCCGAAACTTTTATTCCATACGGTTTCACCATTTTTATTAAGTTTTAATACCCAAAAATCTTCTTTGTCGGTTTGATCGGAAAGCATTTTGCCACAGATTGTATAGCCTTTGTCATGCATCTGGAAAATTCTAGTAGCCTGATCAAAATGATAACCACCGATTAATCTATCCCATTGCATAGAGCCGTTCTTAGTTAATTTTATTAACCAAAAGTCAGAATCATTATCAGCCAATTTTTTTTCACCGCATATTGCAAAGCCACCATCATAAGTTTCGATCAATGAGTATGCTTTTTCAGAAAATTCCGATCCATACTCATCCCTCCACTCCACATTCCCCTTTGCATTTAATTTGAGCAGAAAAAAATTATCTTGTTTAGAATCATCAACCCACATTTCACCACAAAGAGCGTATCCCCCATCCTGTGTGCTTATAACGCTGTGTGCGCTAGCGTTTTTCCCAAGTGTAAAAACTTTATTCCATTCCTGAATACCTCTAAAATTAGTTTTCATAACCCAGATTTTACTTGGAGAATTTTTTTTCTCCCTATTTTCACCACAAGCGATATATCCATTATCCGCAGTTTGAATAACACTATTTATTTTATCGTATCCCGGAGCATTGAAACTTCTGTTCCATTCTGCCATACCTCGGAAATTAATCTTCATCAACCAAAAATCAGTTTTATACAAATCATCTGTGGTAACTTCTCCACATATTATACATCCGTTATCTTTGGTAGGGGAAGCATAACTCAAATCGTTGTTTTCAAAATTATTGTATAATTTTTGCCAATCAACTGTTATGTTTACGAGTTGTCCATAAAGGAGATTGGCGGAAAGTAAAATTATAATTATGATACAAAGACGTATTAATATTTTCATAGGATAATAAGTAATCTGAATAAAATTTTATCTAATTGCGAAAAGTCTAATATACGTTTCGTTGAAGGATAACATTAATTATTGTATGGTAAATTATTTTCAGATCAAACATTAGTGACCAGTGCTCGATATAATAAAGGTCATACGTGAGCTTTTCCGAAGGTTCGGTAGAAAGTGCTGCCCGTCCGTTTACTTGTGCCCAGCCGGTTATGCCGGGGAGTACCACCAACCTTTCATCCCAATTTGAAATTTCCTTAACAAATTTTTGATGAAAATACGGTCTCTCCGGTCTGGGACCGATTAAAGACATATCACCCTTAAAAATATTCAAAAGTTGAGGAAGTTCGTCCAAAGAACTGCGGCGAAGAAATGCCCCAAACGGCGTAATCTTGTTTGAATTTACATCCATTGTCATAGTTGGTCCGGAATCATGCTCAGCATCAGTAATCATTGTTCGATATTTGTAAACATAAAACGTGTTAAGCGGGAAATCTGTTTCGTCATGAGAGGGATTTTCGTGTTTATCCTGTAACTCATCAAAGGAAGGTTCGGAAGTTCTACCGACTCTTAATTGCTTATAAAAAATAGGACCTGGAGAGGTAAATTTGATAATTAAGGCAATAATTAAAAACACTGGAGAAAGCAGAATAATTAGAGGAACGCTAACAACAATATCGAAAAGACGCTTAATAAAACTTTTCCATCTGTCAAACGAAGCACGATAAATATTTATCAGAGGAACACCGTCCATATCATCAAAATCAAGGGTGCCCTTATTGAATTGATATCTTGAGGGGGTAAATCTTAGTGTTATGTCATGCTTTTTGCAATAAGATATAACATCATCCATATAGTTAAAATTTATATCAATGGTTACGAATAATGCTTCAGCTTTGTTTTCCCGAAGAACTTCTTTATATATAGAAATAGAGCCTAATAATTTAAAACTGGATTTAAGATGAAAATTTAATTTTTCAGGTTGGTGGCTTGCAATCGTACCTATATAATTAAAACCGAGATCAGGATACAATAGCATTTTTTCTGCAATACTTTGCCCCATAGATTCGGCTCCGATTATAACAGCCTTTTTATTTTTTGAATGTTTTTTTTTCCAAAAAGTGTATAATTTATTCAAAAACAATCTGGAAAAAAACATTAAAATGAAAGCAGTTAAAGCAGCATAAACGATAACATAGCGAGATTGTGGTAGAGATTGAAAAATAAATGTGAAAGACAGGGTTTGCATAGTAGCTATTGCAATACCAATGAAAATAGCCCTTATCTCATTTATTCTGGCGAGCGGACCAAACCTTTTTTTGTATGTCCCTGAAATGATAAAAGCAATCAGCCAAATTACAATTAATAGCCAAATGATATTTAAATAAATATCCACATACATGTGTTCATAGTGTTGGGCATCACTAAATGGAAATTGATATTGAAATTTAATTTTGAAGCCAATGATGAAACTAAACCCAATTATAAAAATATCGGAAATGAATTTGATGATCGGGAAATATGAACTCAGCGTTTGGTTTTTCATGTTTGCTTGAATTATTTATTATGAATGAATTGGATTATGGGTTTTGTAAAATTCTTCAATTGCTAAAACGAGGTCTTCTTTGGAGGTTACCACCTGACGGATAATATTACGCAATTCTGTTTTAGCAATCTCATAAGAGAAATTCTCTTTTTCATGCAGTTTTTTTAATGTAAGATAGAAATCAGCGGTAACGCGCTTTACATCATTGTCCCAAAGAATTATATCAAATCCGATGTAAGAGTAATTTTTTACCAGATTATCAGCGTCTAATACATCCAAATTTCTCTCTAAACTTACAAGATCAGTTACTTCTTTGGGCTGTTTGTGGTCTTCAATCTTCTTAATAATTCCCCTGTTAATATCCATTTCAAATGCACAAATTTTGCTGATACTCTTGATCTGGGGAATTAAAATCGTTTCCCCGTTTGGTAACGTAAATGTTGCTGCCATAAGAATTGGTTCCTTTCTAAGTTGAACTAATAAAATAAACACTAAAAGCATGACGTCAATATTAATAAAAAAATAATTCGTCTCTAAAACATAATTCACACCTATAATAAGTCCGGAAATCGTTCATTCATGCAACCGAATACCTTGACTACTCGGAGCACATATAATTTTTTATAACAAATATATAAAAAAATCAGGTAATAATATAAAATGGAAAAATACTCAAGCGGAAAACCGCAATTTGACTTTATCGCTGTAGATGTCGAAACTACAGGACTAAACCCGAAGTATGACAAGATTATTGAAATTGGTGCTGCCAAATTCAAAGACAATCAATTCGTGGAAAAATTTCAGTCATTCATAAATATTAAGAAAAAATTACCTGCCAATATAAAAACTTTGACTAATATTTCCGATGAGAATTTGGAAACTGCTCCCTTTGTTGACGAAGTGATGGCTGATTTTATTGATTTTATCGGTGATGAAAAATTGTGTTTCCATAACGCTTCTTTTGACATGGGTTTTATCAATCATACTCTGGAAAAATTATCTTTGGCTTCTTTATTTAACAATTATTTTGATACATTAGAAATTTCGCGAATTTTTACTCCCCACCGCAAATCACATTCTTTAGACAAATTATGTGAATATTTCCAAATTGAAAATCCACAAGCACATCGAGCTGATAACGATGCAAAAGTAACCGGACAGCTTTTCGCCAAACTTATCGAATATATTTGTGAAAATTTTGAAGCAAACCTGATTGCTTCCATAGATTCTGCTACTTCTTTGGCAGAAATTCCAACCTTACTAAAAGAATTTACGGCAAGTATTCAATCATATCTGACCAAATCTGCATTTCAAAGGCAAAAGAAAATTGGAAAAGCAACTCATCTTTTTCCCATCACAAATTGCATCTCAAATCTGGATAATTCAGAAAAAAAACTCGCCGGTTTCACAATTGATGATATTGTGGGGCACTTTGAAAAAGATGGCTCATTTCCAAGCAAGTTTGACCAATATGAGTTTCGTCAGGGACAGATAGATATGGCAACTTATGTAGGTGAAGCTTTTGATGACGGGAAAACCTTGATCGTTGAAGCAGGAACCGGCGTGGGGAAATCATTCGCATATCTTATTCCCGCAATTCTGTTTTCTAAGTTTTCCGAGCGGAAAGTTGTTATATCCACTAATACAAAAAATTTGCAAGAACAATTATTTTACAAAGATATTCCCACTTTGCAGCAAGTTGCGGAACTTACCTTCGACGCTGTTTTGCTTAAAGGCAGAAGAAATTATCTCTGTCTGCGAAAATGGGATAATATTCTCAAAAACACCTCCAAATATCTAAATTTTTACGAAAAGAGGCAATTGTTAAATCTCTTTATCTGGGCAGCTCATACAAATACCGGGGATATCGAAGAAAATCATTCATTCCATGCCGGAAATAGCAGTTTGTGGAGTAAAATCGCCTCGGACGGAACTTCGTGTTACGGAAGAAATTGCCCGTTTTATCATCAGTGTTTCACGATGAATATTCGCAAAAAAGCAGAGAGAACAAATCTTGTAATAATTAACCATGCACTTTTGATAGCGGATGCGGTTTCGGACAACTCGGTCATCGGCAGCTATGAGCATCTTGTCATTGACGAGGCACACAATCTTCCTCATACAGCAGCAGTGCACTTTGGCTTTTCTGTGGGATTGCAAGATATTTATTCAATAACAAAAAAAATTTTAACAACAGGTGAATTCCAATATGGCATATCCACAACCATAAAAACCAATACGGTAAAAAGCACAATTGCCGATGGGAAAAAAAATATCTTAAAGGGACTGGTGGAAGAATGGACTGCTCCTCTTGATGAGCTTGAGGAAGATTCCAAAACATTTTTTTCTCTATTAAACAAACTGGTAATTGAGCAAGGTAATTATGGTAAATTGCGTTTTAAAAATCTAAATATCTTCAAACCTCATAAAGACTTAGTGGAGAATATAAATACGAAACTTGCATATATCCGAAAACATTCCAGCAAAATATTGAATTTTTTCGATGATTCCATTGCAGATATTTTTCCAAACTTTGAAGCAATAACATCAGATTTAGATGGTTTGCGCCAACTTATTCTCGAACTTCAAGATAAATTTAAACATCTTTTTGTACCTGATTTCGAGGATTTTGCTTTTTGGTTGGAAACATCGGATAGAAAATATAACCCTGAATATTTTCCGCGACTATACATCGTTTGCGCTCCCATTGAAGTTAATAATGACCTGTTTGAATATTTTTGGTCAAAAATGGAAACAACAATAATCACTTCTGCAACGCTTGCCATTCGCTCCGAATTCAAATTTTATAAGCACCTGACCGGCTTGGATATGATGAAACCGGAATCTCTAATGGAATTTATCGCCTCCTCTCCCTTTGATTATGAAAAACAGATGAGAGTCATAATTCCGAGTTTTTTACCCAGCCCCAAAGACCGATTTTTTTCTTCTCAGGCAATTTCTCTTATTGAGGAAATTTTATCCGCTCATGCTCGTGGAACACTTGTCCTTTTCACTTCTTATAAAGATTTGGACTTGGCTTATGAGTCTTTGGCAAAATCCACCACTGCCAACAACATAACATTATTAGCACAAGGCAAAACAGGATCGCGAACCGGAATTTTGGAAGCTTTTCGGAAGGAAGAAAATTCGGTTTTACTTGGAACCAAAAGTTTTTGGGAAGGTGTGGATGTGAAAGGAAAATCACTGGAAATTCTGATTTTATACAGACTTCCATTTCTGGTACCAAAAGACCCTCTGGTAGAGGCATCTCTCGAAAAAATAGAAAAAGCGGGAAAGAATTCCTTCATGCATTATTCTCTTCCAATATCCCTTTTGCATTTCAAACAAGGCTTCGGGAGATTGATTCGCAATAAAACCGATAATGGAGTAATTGTTATTCTCGATAATAGAATCATTACAAAAAGGTACGGATCATATTACCAAAAAGTTATGCCGGTGAAAGCATACAAACCGGATTCAGACATTTCTCTTGTTGATCATATTACGAATTGGTTTGAGCAGAAAATTTGAGTAACTCGCTCATCCCGGATTGAGAGTTCTCTAATAAATTCTCAAAATTATTTATAAAGGAAAAAAATTGAAAAAAATAATTTATATTTCTATAATTCTGTTAGCGCTAATATTTCACAATACACTCACCGGTAGTGCGATAAAAGAAAATTCGCTTCCATTTCAGATGGGAGAAAAACTTGTTTTTAGCGTTGATTTCGGCATATTGAATGGCGGAAAATATACAATGTCAATTCAGAACGGAGAATCATTGGGAGGAAAATCGGTTTATACTATTACTTCAGAAGCAAACACAAATTCAGTTTTCGATGTGATTTATAAGGTGCGAGATGTAATGAGATCTTATTGGGATCAGGATGATTTATTTTCCCTGCGATATGTGAAGCGAATTTCCGAAGGTGGGTGGCAGCAATATCGAGTTCAATATTTTTTTCCTTCAGATACTACCGCCTATGATGTGAAGTATAAAAAAGGCAAACCAGTCAGGGAGAAGTTCCAAGCACTTCCCTTTCCTCAAGATGAACTTTCCATATTCTATTTTATGCGATGCCAAAAATTGGAGATTGGTGATTCTCTTCATGCGAATATTATTGCCAGCGGAGAAGCATATAGAACCCGCATTGATATCATTGGCAGAGAAAAAATGAAAACGATCTTCGGAAAAATTGATTGCATAAAGGTGAAGCCATTTCTAAAATATATTATAAAAGATAACGTTGAATTTTTCGTTTGGTTTACAGATGATGAATACAAAATACCGGTAAAGTTAATGGTTAAAGTAAAATATGGGAAATTTACTTTCAACCTGAAAGATGCGGAAAATGTGGGCTTGAAAATTGTGGATTAGATGTGCAAAAATCTATGAATAGGACGCAGATAAACCAACCCACAACCCCGTTTGTCTGCTTGGATAGCACGCAGATGAATGTGATAAACAACATCACTCAGAAAAAACGGATTTACGCATGATAAAAATTAAAATGACTAGGGAAATCTTGAGTTAATCCGCAGGCTGGCGGATTGACTTAAGTTTTTCCAATATAACGCTAATTAATTTTATAGAAATTTCTTACGGAGGTAACAGGATAGTCACAAAAATTAATTATACAAATAATAATGTCCGTGTTCATCAGTTCAATCAGTGTTTATCAGCGTCGAATACATCAGCACCGAATCAATTATCCGATTATGATTATAATTTACCTGAAAAATTGATCGCTCAACATCCTGCATCAAACAGAGTGGAGTCTCGCTTAATGGTTTTGGATAGAAATTCTGGTGAAATTATCCTTGATTATTTTTACAATATTCTGAAATATTTGGATGAATCCTATTTGATGGTTGTAAATGAAACTGAAGTTATTCCCGCTCGTTTATATGGGAAAAAACCTACCGGTGGGAAAGCAGAAGTTCTATTACTAACTCAAATTTCAGAGAAAAAGTGGAAATGTTTGGTAAAACCCGGGATAAGGCTTAAAGTAGGGAGCCGAATAATTTTTGAAGATGGAATTTTAGCATGCCAAATAATCAAACACTTGGAGCGAGGTGAGCGAATAGTCGAATTTGATTTTAGGGGAGATTTTTTTTCTATTCTTGAAAAAATCGGAAATATTCCGCTTCCGCCGTATATCAAAAGGCAAGTGAATGAAGCAGATGCCAAAAGATACCAAACTGTTTTTGCAAAAACAAAAGGTTCGGTTGCAGCTCCCACTGCCGGTTTGCATTTCGATGAAAACCTGCTTGCAAAAATGCATGCCAAAGGAATAGAAAAAACATCAGTTGATCTGAAAATCGGGCTGGACACTTTTCGTCCCGTAGAAGTGGAAAATATTTTAGATCATAAAATGCATAGTGAATTATGTGAAATTACAGGCGAAAACGCCAAAGCGATGAACTCTGCCAAAATGGGCGGGAAGAAAATTCTTGCGGTGGGAACTACTGCTGTGAGGACTTTGGAAAGTTTTTCTGAAAGAGGAAAAATTGTAGCCGGTGAAAAATGGACCGATATTTTTATTTATCCCGGATATGAATTTAAGTTTGTAGATGCACTTCTAACAAATTTCCATTTACCAAAATCCACTTTGCTTATGCTTGTTTCTGCTTTTGCCGGTTATGATTTGATTATGAAGGCTTATAAAAAAGCAGTGAAAGAAAAGTTTCGATTTTTTAGTTACGGGGATGCAATGCTTATTTTGTAGGTAGTGTAAATTTAAGTGCATTTAAGAATTCAGATAAATCTCGTGGCAATTCAGCTCAAATCCTGCTTTGAGATTAATTAGTGTCCATCAGCAAACTCGCAATTTTGCAATGATTCTCCGAATGTGATTCGACGCAGATAAACACTGATTATGCTGATGAACCACTGTTGAATAATAAAACACAAAGCATTCAACGGGGCAGGCGCTGATATTACACTTTTTACAAAAAAATTTTATCTTGCGAAAATCGGTTTTTTTCAGTGTTCATCTGCGTCGAATCCCTACTTTGCGGATGGACTCTAATTATAGTCTTTCCGTAAAGTACTATTTTTCGACCTCACCCCGACCCT
>JAYEKN010000159.1 GCA_034661015.1 Candidatus Cloacimonadota bacterium | reverse complement strand
AGATGATATTCCTGAATGGATCGTTGAGGGTTATCTAAAGACTATTACTCACTTTTGGGATGCTGATAATTTAATTCCATAAAAAAGATAGTTATGGAAATGAAGTTTCTCCCGGAACATATTTTTATAAATTGGAATATGGTAAAAATGCGGTTGTGAGAAAAATGGTTAAAGTTGGGAATTGATGGGAATTATTCATTATTCATTGTTCATTGTTCTTGGTTGGTGGTTTTTGGGTTGTCTGGACTTATCCTGTCTGCCAACCGGCTGATAGGGTGAGAACAGACAAAAAAAAGGCGACTTGCAATAACAAGCCGCCCACAGATTTATATCCGACAATCAATCCGCCAGATGGCGGATTAAGTTACTTCACGAATTCTAAAATCTTATTAGATTTTTTAATAAATTCTTGCAATTCTTTGCCGGAAAATTGCTTTTGTTCGAGCAAAGCGAGCTCATGAATATATTTGCAAAGCAAACTCACTTCTTCGGTTTTTCCTCTTTCTTTAAGACTGAGAATATTTTTCACTGTATCATTTTCTACATTAACGATAAAAGTGTGATTGGAAAGCAAGTCCATATCGCCCTGTGCCATAAAGGCATTCATTTCCTGCATACGTCTCATCTGTTCGTTGAAAACAATCATTCCGGGAATATCTTTCGACTTTAGGCTTTTGGTTTCCACCGTTATATTTTTATCATCTAAACCGGTTTCAAATACCTCTTTTATCTTATCCGATTCGGTTTTATTATCCTGATCAACAATCTCGGCTTTATCTTTATCTACAAGATTTTCATTCACTTCCGAATCAATTCTCACAAATTGGATTTTACCGCTTTGCATTTCTAATTTCTGGAAGAAATGATTATCAATTATGGATGATTCGAGGATAACATCAATTCCCTGATTTTCCATCATTTTTAAATATGATACTTGCGTGTCGCCGCTTTTCGCATAATAAATTTTATGCGGTTTTTCATCACTCGGATTACGTTTTTCATATTCTTCGAGGGTTACATAATCGCCGGAAGCGGTTTCAAAAATAATGTAATCTTTCATAACGTCATAAAATTTATCATCGGTAACGATTCCGTATTTGATGAAGTGATTGATATCTTCCCACAGTTTTTCATATTTTTTACGGTCATCTTTGAATTTATCCTTTAGACTTCCGGCAACTTTTTTGATAATATAGCGGGAAATTTTTTTTACTTGTTTGTCTTCCTGCAAAAAACTTCTCGAAACATTCAAAGGGATGTCCGGAATATCAATCCCGCCACGGAGTAGCAATAAGAATTCCGGGATAACCTGCTTGAGGTCGTCAGCCACAAATACATTATGGCAATAGAGTTTCACTCTGCCCTTATTCATTTCCAGATTAGTTTGAATTTTAGGGAAGTATAGAATTCCTTTTAATTTAAAAGGGAAGTCCACATTCAGGTGTATCCAGAAAAGCGGTTCGTCATATTGATGGAAAAAATCTTTGTAAAATTCTTTGTATTCTTTATCCGTTACATCTGCAGGTTTGCGATTCCAAAGTGCTTCCAGGATATTTGTGGCATCTTTATTTTTATTGATGAAGATCGGAAACGTAACGAAGTTTGAATATTTTTCAATCATTTCTTTAAGTTTGAATTCTTCGAGAAATTCATCACTATCATCATTGAGGTACAAAGTTACGGTTGTTCCGGGTTTCTTTCTTTTGCCTTCACCGAGTTTATAATCGGTTTGACCTTCACATTCCCAGAAAGCTGGTTTTGCATTTTTCTTATATGAAAGCGAGTCAATTGTTACTCTTTTTGAAACCATGAATGCGGAATAGAATCCCAAACCGAACTGCCCGATCATCTCATCCTGCATTTCTTTGAATTGCTCTACAAAATCTTCTGCACCGGAAAAAGCAATCTGGTTGATATACTTTTTGATCTCAGTGGAAGTCATGCCAATTCCATAATCAATCACTTTGATAGTTCGCTTTTTCTTATCTGTCTTGATTTCAATCTTCAGATCATCCTCGATATTTTCTTGAAGAGCTTTCCGTTTACTCATTGCATCAGCGGAGTTTGAAATAAGTTCTCTTAGAAATATTTCATGCTCGGAATAGAGCCATTTTTTGATAATCGGGAAAATGTTTTCCGTATGAATAGACAATTTTCCTGATGTACGATCTTTTTTTTCCATAATTTTCCTTTAAATTTTTGCTGTTTAAGAAAATAATATAATAAGAAATTTTTCCATGTCAAACTTTTTAGCAGTCTATTTACTGGAGTGCTAAATTTAACTTGTTTGACAGTTTTGAACGGTTTGGACAATATAAACAAATCAAATTTGTTGGAGATAATTATGATTACTTTCGCGGAAGAGTTACTTTTGCTTGCCCTTGATGATAAAAAGGGTACTTTTATCGAAATGCCTACAATGTCTTTGGAATATGGGCTTGTTGGTGCTATACTGATGGAATTAGCTTTGCTAAACAAGATTGACACGGATATGGAACATCTTTTGTTGATAGATGGCTCTCCAACCGGCGATCTGATTTTTGACAAAGTTCTGGATATAATCAAACAGGAATCACAAAATCAAAAACCAATATTTTGGGTAAAGAAAATTGCTAATGATCTGACAAGTTTGCAAACGGTTTTGCTGGATAGGCTTATAAGCAAGGGGATTTTAAAGAAAGAGAAGCACAAGATTCTCTGGGTATTTAACAAACGATGTTATCCTGTGATCAACAACACAGAGGAAAAAGAGGTGAAAACTCGAATTCATGAACTGATTATCAATAAAGATATACCAGATCCTCGTGATGTTGTTCTGATCTCACTCGTGGATTCCTGTAATCTTGCAAAGGAAATTTTCAGTAAAGATGAACTGGAAAAAGCGGAACACCGCATTAAATTAATTGCAAAGATGGATATCATAGGGCAGGCTGTGGCAAAGGCATTGGTGGAAATTCAAAAAATTATTACAGATGCAGTTGCTTCCGTATCTCTTCGTCCGATACCGTAGAAATCATTGCTCAGTTTCAAATACATTTACTTCCTGATCCAATGTAATAAAAAAAATGAAAGATTCAGCCATAGATTTAACTCGCGGAAATCTGCTTAAAAACTTGATTAAGCTGTCTTTGCCAATAGTTATTTCCAATTTTTTGCAGATGTTCTACAACCTTACCGACGTCTTCTGGTTGGGAAAACTCGGTGATTCTGCTCAGGAAGCCGTATCTGTGGCTGGGATGATCTTCCCTCTCATTTTTTTCCTTATTTCATTTGGCTTCGGATTTGTTGTGGCTGGAACATCATTGGTTGCTCAATACAAGGGAGCGGACAAACCTGATAAAATGCGTCTTGTTGTGGGACAATTCACCGTAATCATTTTTATTTTTACTATCGTATTTGTTTTTATAAGTATCTTTTTTATTAAGGATATTCTTCATCTTCTCCAAACGCCTGAAACTATTTTTCAAAAGGCAATAACTTATTTTACGATTATCCTTTCCGGTATGCCTGCCCTTTTCATTTTCCTCTCTTTTCAGAGTTTTGCTCGGGGTTTGGGCGATACTATTTCACCTCTAAAAGTTCAAGTTTTGTCAATACTGATAAATGTGGTTTTAGATCCGATCTTAATATTTGGAGTGGGATTTATTCCTCGTATGGAAACCACGGGAGCGGCTATTGCCACACTTTTCGCACGAGTTGTGGCAGCCTTGGTTGCGATTTATTTCATTAGAAAGAATTTTGCTTTTATCCTTCCAAAATGGAAACACATAAAGCCGAATAAGGATATGCTAAAACGAATTTTTAAGATCAGCGTTCCAGCTTCGCTGGGGCAATCTATTACGAGTTTTGGATTTTTGATTTTGCAGGCTTTTGTTAATTCCTACGGTGTACTAATTATTTCCACTTTCTCCATAGGCAAAAGACTCACAAGTTTTTTTATGGTTCCTTCCATGGGAATTTCGCAGGGATTAGCCGCAATTGTCGGGCAGAATATTGGGGCAAACAATATTAAACGGGCGGAAAAAAGTTTGCTGGCAGCTGTAGTATTAACTTCTGCAATTATGCTAATCGGATGTTCGTTTACTTTCTTTTTTGGAGCTCAACTAACCCGATTTTTCATTAATAGCGATCAAGTCATCGAGTTGGGAAAAGGTATGTTCAAGCTTTTGGCCATCGCTTCATTTTTCTTCTCTATTGCTTTTGTGTTCATGGGCGTTTTCAATGGGGCTGGACACACAAAACCGGTTTTGTTTTTCAGCTTAATCCGCTTGTGGATTTTGCGATTACCTTTGGTTTATCTTCTGTCCGGAAAGTTATTGGAAAGCTCTTTATTTCAAAAAGACAGTTTGCAAAAAATTTTAAAATATATTGCACAACCGCTCGCAAGTCATCCCTACAATGCCTTATGGTGGTCAATGGTGATTAGCAATATCATTATCACACTATTAGTGATAAATACTTACAGAAAAGGAAAATGGAAAAGGGCAAGGATAAACGATTAGGCGTTCGGTTTTAATAGAGAAGGAAGTGAAAATGACGGATGAAATGATTTTTTACCTGCCCAGTTGGGCAAATGTTGACAGGAAAATAGCGGTTTATAACTTGGAGAATTAAGCGGCAATAAATAATTGAGTAAGGATACTTGTGTTATGCCTAACTTTGTATGGTTTGATGAAAAGTTAATTTGTTTATATTTCAATTTATGAGTAATTCATACAGTACAAAAGAAGCTGGGCGTAACAACCATTCGGCGCAATCGAAGTTTAAATTAATCTACTTGTCCGATACAAGATTCCTTTTAATTGGAGAATAATTGTCTATAAAAAAATTAGAGAGATTAAATTATGGAAAAAAATAACAAATTAATACGAAATAGTACCGCTGAATTTTTGATATTTACTTCGCAAACTGGGAGTGATGGAATTGAAGTAAGAGTTGAAGATGAAAATGTTTGGCTGACTCAAAAAATTATTGCGAAACTATTTGAAGTTCAAATTCCAACAATTAATGAACACCTAAAAAATATTTTTAAAACTAAAGAACTAGAAGAGAATTCAGTTGTTAGGAATTTCCTAATAACTGCTTCCGACGGCAAAAAATATAAAACAAAACATTATAGTTTAGAAGCAATAATTGCAACAGGCTACAGAATCAATTCTTCTCGCGCAACTGATTTCAGAGAATGGGCGTAACACACAGCTCCAGAGTCAAGCAAGAAGAGAAACAAGAAGAGCGTGGCATCTGCCAAACATTATATCCTTTATAAAAAAATAATAGAAATTGAATATAAAATAGATTTAATGGTTTACAAACTCTACGAATTAACATACAGGGAAGTAAAAATTGTTGATCCTGAATTTACTTTAACGGATAGAGAGTGTGAAAATTTTAAAATTCGGTGAATTAATTTTCATTCTCAGATCGGCACTTCTGTCTTCACTTCGTTTTGCAAAGACAAATGGCTCTCAAGTCGAGTCTGAAAAAAGAGGAATATTAAACTTATGAACAATAATAAATCCAATCTCCCACAAACAAAGTCAAAAAATTCCCCTCTTGCAGAGGGGTGCGGCTTTAGCCGTGGGGTGTTAAATAATACAGAAACCAATAAACAAAAAATATTCAAAAACTACAAAAACCTCCCTTACAATCCCAAATTAAAGGAGAGAGCTAAAGATTTAAGAAAAGCAGGCAATCTACCCGAAGTGCTTTTTTGGATGCAGGTAAAAAAAGGAAAAATTTTCAAATTAGATTTTCACCGACAAAAAATAATCGGCAACTACATTGTAGATTTTTATTGTCCGGCACTTTCCTTGGTTGTGGAGATAGATGGAAGTAGCCATAATGATAAAGTTGAATATGATAAAAGGAGAGAACATTATTTAGAAAGTTTAAATTTGCAAATAATCCGTTATGGTGATTTTGATATTAAAAGAAATCTAAATGGCGTTATAGAGAATTTGAAGGAAAGGTGCGAGGAGTTGATGAGAAACACCCCACCCGATAAATCGGGCACCCCTCTACAAGAGGGGAATTTTAAAAGGAATTAATATGAGCAAACAAAAAATAAAAAACAAATCAAAGAAGGTATAATGAAAAAAATATTTCTCCCGATATTATTAATTTCGATTATTTTCTCACTCTTATCATGTCTCGGTTTGCACTCGAAAAAAAACATTGATCCGCAGGAATTTCAACCGGACACAACCAAAATCTCTTTCCAACTCAGCCCTCCCGCAGCAGAGCAGATTCCTGATACTTTGCGGGTTCACGGAATGGAGATAATAGATAATTACAGTTGGCTGAAAGATAAAACCCGCTCCGAACAAAAAGTTTTGGATTATATTCACGCAGAAAATGATTACACGGGGAAAATGCTCCGGCATACGGAAAAACTACAAAACAAAATTTATAGAGAAATAATTGGCAGGATGGAGGAAACTGATCTTTCTGTGCCTGTAAAACGTGATAGTTTTTATTATTATTGGAAAAAAATCAAGGGAAAACAATACTCAATTTACTGCCGCAAAAAAAACTCGTTGGAAAACCCTGAAGAGATAGTCTTAAATCCAAACAAAATCGCAGAGAATTACACTTTCTGCGATGTGAGTTATATTTCTCTCAACCCAAATCAGGATATGGTCGCTTATGGAGTGGATACAACCGGTGCTGAAAAATATACTCTTTACATAAAAGACTTAAACGAAAATAAAATTCTGCCGGATCGTGCCTATCCTGTAGGAGATATTTGCTGGGGAAGCGAAAATATTATTTTTTATATCACTGAGGATATCTCCGGCAGAACCGAAAAAGTTTTCCGGCACACCTTGGGAGAACCAATCGCGAATGACAAAATGATTTTCTCCGAACCGGCTCAGGCATTTTATGTCTGGATGTATCGGTCTTTAGACGATGAAAAAATAATTTTGAGTTCCGGTAGCAAAACCACTTCGGAAATCCGCTATCTCAATTCAAAAACTCCGTTGGGGAAATTCAATCTCATTCAGCCTCGCAAACAAGGCGTTAAATATTATATCGCTCCCCATTATGAAAATCTTTACATAGTTACAAACGCAGATAATGCCATCAACAACAAGGTTATGCGAACTACTTTTGAAAATCCGAACAGATCATCCTGGCAAGAATTCATCCCGCCGGAAAAAAATTGCAAGATTGATATTGGAGTTTTTGAAGACTACATCGTTGTTTACAAGATGAGAAATGGAATCCAAAAGTTAAAGATAATGGATCTGAAAACGGACGAAGAATTTTACATAAATTTTCCGGACTCCATTTACACTTTTTCTACGTGGGGTAACGAAACTTTTGCAACTGATAAATTACGGCTAACTTACGAATCTCTCACCACTCCTCCGATGATAATGGAATATGATCTTAAAACGGGGAAGTCGGAAATTCTTAAAAGGAAAAAAGTTTTGGGGAAATTTGATTCTGCTGACTATCATGCCACGCAAATTTTTGCTAAAGCGAAGGATGGAACTCCAATCCCGATTTCCTTAGTTTATAAAAAGGATATGTACAAGCAGGATGGTTCCAATCCGCTATTATTGTATGCTTACGGCTCTTACGGTGATGTTAGCGAGCCATATTTCTCCACGTCTCGTTTAAGCCTTCTTGATCGTGGATTCATTTATGCTCTTGCACACATTCGTGGTGGGGGTGAATGTGGTGAAGAGTGGTACAATGACGGGAAAATGATGAATAAGAAAAATACTTTTAACGATTATATTGCTGCTGCCGAATATCTTCTGAAAAAAAATTATACTACCAGCGAAAAATTGGTGGGTGAAGGTTGCAGCGCCGGGGGATTGCTCATTGGGGCGGTGGCAAATATGCGTCCCGAACTTTTTGAGATACTAATTGCAGATGTGCCTTTTGTGGATCTTATTAATTCTATGTTTGACACCACCCTCTCCGCAGTTGTTTCCGAGTATGAAGAGTGGGGAAATCCGAATAAGAAAGAAGAGTTCGATTATATGCTTTCCTATTCCCCTTATGATAACGTAAAAAAGCAGGACTATCCGAATATGCTGATCCTTGCCGGATTTTATGATACACGAGTAAATTTTTGGGAGTCTGCGAAGTGGACGGCAAAACTTAGAAAACTAAAAACCGACGATCATATTCTGCTTCTAAAAACAAATATGGCAGGGCACGCCGGCTCTTCCGGTTGGTATGATTATTTTAGAGATATTGCTTTTGAATATGCCTTCATTTTGGATATTTTGAAAATGGGAAAATGAAAACGCTATTACTTTGCGAAAAAAAATCCAACCTCTAAAAAATCCTTTAAAAATGCTCCCGTAGAATTTTCATAAATTGTGGTTCTATTTCATCAAGTTGGGCGATGTAGGTTTGCGAATCATTGATATAATTTTTATCTGCTAAAAATTCATAAAACAATTTTATTGAGGGGATATAATAAGTATATTCATGAGGTTTAACCAACATTTTTCTAATCAAAAAATCCCCGAAAAATTCGTTAAGCGCTAATGCAGGAAGAAAGCGTAAAGTAAATTCTTCCTCATGTCTATATGTATAAATAAATTTTAAAAAAAAGTCAATGTTAAATGCCATATCTTGCACCAACTTTTTTACACCCTTGTCTTCCATCCATTTTATAAATCTATCTTTGCATTTATCACACATCTGAAAATATTTTTTTTCCCATTTTAGATAATCGGCACCTTGATTTATTTGAGCATCGATAAAGAGAATGCTTTTTATACAATCTTGATCTTTTTCGTCAGCGGGAATAGGGGTTTTAGATATTTTAATTTGGGAATAATCAAAATCAGGGATGAAAACCATATCCTCTTTTCGAATAAAAAACATCATAGTATCTTCAGATTGTATGCTTTGAGGAAATAAGTATTCTTTTCTCTCGACCATTTTATCAAAGAAATCATTTGCTTCATTTTTCTTCATTTTCAAATTATTCACCAGAGAAAGAATAATTTTTACTTTCAATACTGACTTCTCTTCATATGAGATTCTTGCCTCTGTAAAATTCCACATATTCATACCCAAATCCATCACAAGTTTAAAATTATCTTCTGTTTTCTCACCAAGTTTTTCATCAAAAGGTTTGCTGTATTCCAATATAGCTTGCGTAATAGAAACAGGACGAAATCCTTTGGGTGGCTCGATTTCGGTTATAGCTGGTTTGTGAATTATTTTTGTAGAAAATTTTATTTTTTCTGCTTTTTTGGATTTCCTTTTTTGTCGTTTTTTCGCTTTGCTTTTTGCTATGCGTTTTTTCTTTTTACTCATGAAAACTCCTTTTTGAAATTTTAGGTTTGGCTGAAATAACCAATTTATTTTTGCAATTATCAGTTTTAATTTAAATTTGGTGAAGGATTATTCAAGGCTTTTTTTTGCTTTACTGTTTTTGTAAGAAAATCGGAAGCCTGTTTTATATATTGACTATTTGAAACCACAAAAACCGTGTCGTTCTCTTGAATAACGAAATTGCCGCGTGGAATAAAAAAATCTTCCATATTGTTTTTATATACGCCCATGAACAAACAATCATCCGGAAATTTATTTTTCTTCACAATATCTCGGATGGTCATTCCAATAGCTTGAGAATTTTTCTTCATTAAAATGGCATATACACCTGTTTTCCCGTCACCCATTGTAAAAATTCGTTTCACTTCAGGTTTTTCCACTTCTTCAATTATCCGGTTAACCAACAGACGGGAAATATCTACGATGCCGTTTATGCCGGCAATTTGATATGCTTTTTTATACTGCGGTCTGCGAACTCGACTTATTATGTCTTCCACTCCCAGACTTTTTGCAAGAAGAGCACAAGCAATATTATCAGCATCATTCCTCATCAGGCAAACGAAGGAATCTGCTTTTGATGCTCCCGCATCTTTGAGAACACGTAATTTGGTCGCATCTCCGTTAATAGTGGTAGCACCGGTTTCGCTATATAGATTTTCACATACATCTCTGTCTTTATCAATCACTACCACATCGTGTTTGTTTTGGACAAGTTTCGCCACAATCCTATAGCCGACTGTTCCGGCTCCAGCAATTATTATAAACATATATTCGTCTCCTTTTTTTTATTAGTGTGCATCCTTAAACAGCTATTTGAGCAAAATGACTCCACCAGCTGGTGGATGATTTGGCCAGAAAAACCCCAAGTGGAATATAAATACAAAAACATTCCACCCCGATGAAATCCCAGTGAAATCCCAGTGAAATAAAAAAAATAAAGGCATTTCACGGGATAAATAAAAGAAAAAGGCATTTCATTGGGCAAGCACAAATTCGGTAGATAAACCACTGTTGAATATTAAAACACAAAGCATTCAACGGGGATATTAAACTTTTTACAAAAAATTTTTATCTTGCGAAATTCAAATTTTTCAAAGTTCATCTGTGTCCTGTCTATCAATATTTCCATGCTCTGGGGCTGAATAAGAGGAACACCGGTAAAATCTCCAAACGTCCGGCAAGCATGCCAAAAATATAAACAATTTTTATTATCGGATTCAGTTGCGTCATTTGTTCTACGGAAATATAGCACGGTCCGATGTTTCCCACCGCACTGCACATTCCGGAGAAAGAACTCAATCCATCCAAATCGGAGAATAATGCAGTTACTATTCCACCAAAGACGAGTAGAGCGATCCAGGCAAAAAACAAAGCAGTAACTCGATAAATTTCATCCGGATTAATGCGATTTTTGTCAACCAAAACATAATTGATTGACTTTCTCGGAGAAACAACTTTGTGGATTTCCCGTTTTATTAATTTGAATAGGATTCCAATTCTTAGCATTTTGATTCCTCCTGCTGTGGAACCGACGCAACCGCCGATAACCATCATAACCAAAAAAAGTTGGTTTGCTAAATATCCAAAAAAAGGAGATCCGATATCCTTTGTTCCAAATCCGGTTGTGGTAATTATTGCTATGACTTGAAAAAGAGTGGCACGAAAATTCTCCTCAATATTCTTCCAAAAACTTCCTGAATCGGAATTTAGAAAAACTCCTTTCGATTTCAAATATATTTCCAGAAAAATAATGAGAGTGAAAAAAGTAATAAATCCAACCCACAATCTCATCTCCGTATTATCGTATAACGCCCGAAAATCTCTTCGTAAAATCCGATAATGAATCAGAAAGCCCGTGCCACCAAGGAGCATCCCCAAAATGATAATATACTCAATCCAGATGTAGTTTGCATGGCCTATTATTTGATAATGAGCAATGCTGGCATCATACGGGGAAAATCCGCCGGTGGAAAGAGCCGTAAAACTGTGGCAAATGCTATCAAACAGCGAAGTACCCGCAATTTTCAGAGCGATGATAATTGTTAACGTAAATAAGATATAGATTCCCCAAAGAATTTTTATTGTATTCATCATTCCCGGAACAAGGCGCTTGGAGTTTATTTTATGGCTTTCCGCTCCAAACAAAGTGTGGATACCACTTATCTGCGATGTAACAAACAGGAAAAAAGTAAGAATTCCTAAGCCACCAACCCATTGAATTATACTCCTCCAGAGTAAAATACTTCTCGGCATAGAATCAAGTCCGGTGAACATCGTTATTCCGGTAGTTGTAAATCCGCTCATCGTTTCAAAATATGCATCAAGATAATTTGCACCTATTCCGAGCACAAATGGAATTGCGCCAACTGCCGAAATAACAATCCAACCTAAACTGCAAACCAGAATTGCTTGAACAGAATTAAGAGGTTTTTCCGGAAAAATCCGGGTTAATGTCAAACCTGTTCCCAAAGATATTGTGGCAGAAAAAAGAAATGCGTAGAATGTATTTTCGGTTGATATTTCTCCATTTAAGGCAGAATATAAGAGTGGAATAATGAAGAAAAATCCCACCACCAATAAAATTGATCCGAGCAAATGCAGGACGGTGGTTAGATTGGGAAGGAATCTTTTCATGGCAAAATAATTCGAGTCAATGCACCAGCGGGAGGATCAACTCGAATTTTCCTTAATAATTATAAATTACCGTAAAATCAAATTTTTTCTTACCTTCAGCAGGCACATTCACATTGAATTGAATCGTAAAGGCATCCTTCTTCGTAAACTCCAAGTCCGTATTTACAATTTCCCAATTTCGTCCCAAATTTTTTGTAACTTCAATCGTAACATCAACCTTTTTCTGATTGCGAAGCTCGATCTCATAGGTTTCTTTGCGAGATTTACGGCTTGGGTTGGAAGTTTCCGTAAGTGTGCATTCGCCTTTTATATCAAATGCATTTCCCACTGATAATTCCACTTCTTCATTTCTCGGAGTGTGAGCGATTAAATCTTCACCAATAAATTCGGAATTACCAGTCTTATCATCCTTAAAAATACGGAATTTCCCTTTTGGTAATGGAATTCCGAGTCCGTCCTTTTTTTTGTTCCGGAATTTTACTTTCACAATCACTGCACCGCTTGAATTACAATTATATTGAAAGATTTTTTCGATCTTAACATCGGTTGGATCAAATAAAGTAAGCTGCTTTTGCTGGTTATTTTTTATATTGATTTTCTTGTTTTTCACAGTGTAAAGATGATATTCAAAAAATTCCTTTTCTTCTACCGAAGGTACGCCTTTCGAGCTGAACATTGCCATTTCATCTCGAGCATTGCCACCATACTTTTTGGTTTTAATACGATTAATCTCACCAGCCATCAGTTTTAGTTCTACATTTTCAAAATTTTTTCCGGAGCGATTATCAAGAGAAATCCAGGAGGAAAGTTTTAGACTTTTATCATCAGGGGTAAGTGTTGCAATGTATTGAGCATCCCAACTGATGTTTTGGGTAATATAACTCAACTCCGTTTTGCAATCACCTTTTTTATTCGAGTATAACTCCCAATTCAAAGTTGGTTTTATGTAAAAATCTGCCGGCATCTTGTCTAATTTTATATTCTGGATTTCTTCACGATTTACTATATCAATTCCATTTTCATTCTGAATTACAATTGCTTTGAAATCATTTGACTTTAATGTGCCGGAAAAAAGTTCGCCGGATTTTGTTACGATTGAAATGGTTTTATCGAGATATTTATCCAAAATTTTGTCTGAACTTGCCAGATCGTATTCATAATTTTGAAGAGTAATGATCAATTTGTCCGATTTTTTTAGAGGATAAAGATGCACGGAAGTTGGTTCAATTCCGCTCGGAATATCAGAAAACTCGTAATTATTCATTCCTTTTTGCACTGGTATTATTAGTTCTGTCTTCACAGATGCAACATTTTGATTGTAAACCGTCATGCTGGTTTTGGCAGAAAGTGTGCAGAATAAAGTAAATAAAACGATGGTTATTGATAGAATTTTTTTGTACATATTGGCTCCTTATTTTTAAATTATTTTTCAGAAAGAATAGTTTTGATTTTTGTAACGATCATATCCACTGCGATTTTATTAAATCCTCCACGTGGCACGATAATATCGGCGTATTTTTTGGACGGTTCCACAAACTCAAGATGCATAGGGCGAACTGTGGCAAAATATTGGTCATAAACAGACAAAAAAGTTCTGCCACGTGATTCCATATCCCTTTTTAATCTTCGTAAAATACAAATATCTTTATCGGTGTCAACAAACAATTTAATATCACATAAATCGCGAATTTTAATATTCTCGAACAATAAAATTCCCTCAACAATAATAACTCGGTATGGAGCAACCGGGGATTTGCGTTTTTTACGAAGATGCGTTTCATAATCATATACAGGCATCTCAATTGATTCGTTGTTTTTCAGTTTTTTCAGATGTTCTATAAATAATTTTGTATCAATCGAACTGGGATGGTCGAAATTGATTGTAGCTCTTTCTTCGATGCTCATCTTCGGATGTGAAATATAATACGAGTCCATTTTTATCACTGGGATATCCGGATCATTCATTGTCCTAATTATTCGATTTGCAAGAGTGGTTTTGCCGGAGCCTGTTCCACCGGCAATACCAATTATTAAATTTTCTTTCATATTATTCCTTTGTATTTTATCCTACAAAATTTTAGAAAATATTCTAAAACAACTTTTAGTTGTCAATAATTATGAGAGAATTTTTCCACCTTTGGTTTTTCACTACCGAGAACGAAGAAAATTTTAACGCTTGGATATAAGATAATTAACAGTGTCATTGAACTGTGTTTTTTCCATACTTTTCTAATTCTAAAATCACTATTCGTTAATCGATATTCATTATTCATTTGCTTTTTTACTTCTAAAATCATTATTCGTTAATCGATATTCATTATTCATTTTTTTAATATAGAATTCCGAACTCCGATCAACGATTTTTGATTTATGATTTTTTCTGCGAGTTTTCCATACTTTTCTACTTCTAAAATCATCATTCGTTAATCGATATTCATTATTCATTTTTTTAATATCGAATTCCGAACACCGATCAACGATT
>JAYEKN010000158.1 GCA_034661015.1 Candidatus Cloacimonadota bacterium | reverse complement strand
TTTGAAACTCTGTTTGCTAAGAAACTGGCTTCGTTTACTCTTGTGTCAATTTTTATAAAAATATTATTTTTAGTTTATTCATGCCTCAAAAAATTTATGCAATTATAAACGAATAATTCTTCAATACCTGCTGAACAAGTTTTGTGATCCTGTTTTGTTCCGGGAAATTATGATCAGAATTAAGAATATAATTTTCGTCAATTTGAACATCAAAAATTTCTGATTTGATGCGGAGTTTGGTTCGAGCACAAGACTTTTTTTGCAAGATTATTCCATCGTTTTTACTTTCTGCAAAATCGCTTTCATTCCCAAAAATCGTAAATTTGTCTTTATACGGTTTCCCGTCGAGAGGGCAAAATGTTTCGCAATTTCCACATTCATTGCACATTCCGTCAATGTGTATTATTTGAAATGGATTATGGAAATTATCATCATCAATTCTAATGGCTATGTTTGCTCGGTTCGGGCACACTTCTACACAGCGGTTACAAACAAAGTTACACTCCAAGCAGCGGGAAGATTCGGTTTGTATTTCGGATCTGTTTTGCAAATAATTCACCGCGGGATTGATTACTCCCCGTTTTTTACTGATTTCGATAAGATGTTTAGCATCGCATTTTTCATCCTCTTGTTGTAGTTCCGCGAGTGAAAGATTTGCTCTTTGAATAATTTTTTCGGCTACTTCTTTACCGTCTGCAATTGCTTCGACCACAGTAGAAGGTCCGCGCAAAGCATCACCTCCGACAAAAACATTTTTTGTATTGGTTTCAGAATTTCCCGCAATTATACTGATCCCGTTTTTTGCCAATATTGTTTTATCAACTTTTTCCCCAATGGCAGCTATGATATTATTGATTTCAAATTCAACAAATTCATCCGGAATCGCTTCCGGTTTTCTGCGACCGGATTTGTCAAAATCACCGAGCTGCATTTTCCGGCATTTTAATTTACCATTTGAATACGAGATGGGGGAGATGAGTTCATGGAAAATTACACCATCTTGCATAGCACATTTGAATTCTTCGTAATCCGCCGGCATATATTCTTTTGTACGGCGATAGAGCAGGAAAACTTGTTCCACATTTTTCAGGCGAGAAGCTGCCCTAGCCGCATCCATAGCAGAATTTCCACCGCCAATGATGGCTACATTTTTTCCCAATTTCACGCTGTTGCTCTTGAATTTTTTTAGGAAATCAATCCCACTTATGATCTTTTCCTGTTCTCCTTCGATTTTAAGTTTTTGTGATTTTCCTGCTCCAATCCCCAAAAATATGTATTCAAATCCTTTGCGTTTCAATTGCGCGATTGAAAAATTTTGGTTTGCATCAAATCTGAAATTAACTCCCGCTTTTTCAATGATCTTTATATCGTTTATGATGGCGGATTCCGGTAAACGAAAATCAGGAATAACATAGCGAACAGTTCCTCCGGGTTTGTGATTTTTCTCGAAGATCGTAACATCAAATCCGGCTTTTGCAAGGAAATAGCCGGCGGCTAATCCGGCAGGTCCCGCTCCGATTATCGCTACTTTTGATTCGGTTTTCTTTTTTGACGGTGAGATTTTTTCCAGCAAATTATCAAATCCATTTTCTGCTGCCAACTTTTTGAGATCGCGAATTAAGACGGAATCTTCATAAAAGTTGCGCGTGCAATTAAGCTGGCATTTATGGTCGCAGATGTAGCCGGTGATAAATGGGAGGGGATTTTTGCGAAGAATAGTCTCCAGCGCTTTTTCATATTCTTCATCTTCGATATATTTTATATATTGCGGAATATCCTGATGGATGGGACATCTGTTTGTGCAAGGAGCACTTACGCAATCGAAAAGGGGTAATTTTTCAGGAAGGTAATCGTCTGTGCGGAATGATACTTCTTCTCTTTTAAAGCGATTGTCCTGCAAAATATTTGTGCAGTATTCATTTAATTTTCCTGTGTTGATTTTAGTCGGAAATTTTGATAATTCATTTTCAATGATTTCATTTAATTGTTTTAGTCGGGCATAACCACCGGGCTTGAGTAGATTTGTTGCCATAGTTATTGGGAAAATACCGGATCGTAAAATTTCTTTGATGTTAAAATAATCCGCACCACCGGAAAAAGAAATAGGAAGTTTTCCCTCGAATTCAAATGAAATTTTGTTTGCAAGATTAATCGTGAGTGGAAAAAGTGATTTGCCGGACATATACATTTCATCGCCGGGTAGAATCTTTTTTATGTTTTTTACCGGCAATGTGTTTGAAAGTTTTACTCCGAATTTACGGTTGTGTTTCAAGGCAAATTTTCGTAATTTCTTTATCATTGAAATTGCAGCCGGATATTGCAGGTCGTTTTTAAAGGATTTTTCGTCCAATTCAATATCCTTAAAATTCAGATTTGCGAAAATGTTTTTGGTAAAACCGTACCCTAAAAGCGTTGGGTTGAGTTTAACAAAGGTGTGCAGTTTTTTTTCTTCGATAAAATATTTACAGATTTCTTCCTGATCTTCGGGAGGGCAGCCGTGCATGGTGGAAAGGGTAATGGAATCTGAAATGTGGGGAGATATTTCTTCAATATATGTTTCTGGAATTTGCTTAATTTTATCTTCTATAATTTTTCTTTTTAGAATATTCTTGCATTCCAAAAAAAACTTTTCGTTTGAAGCATCTTTTAATTTATTTATAAAGGAATCAACCTTTTTGGTTTTTATTCCTTCCAAATCATAACCGACACTCATATTGAAAATAATTTGGGGTTTTGGAAACGGTGAGAGTGTGAAAAGTTTGTGGAGCAAATGGATAATGAACCATGCTTTTACATATTCTTTGTAAGCATTTTCAACGCTCAATTCCGTTGACCACTCAGTGTTATAACCTTCTTCTTTGGCTTCGATGCAAGGTTTTTCGATTTCGATGTCATCCAATTTTTGCACTGTTTTCAGCTCGAAGAAACGTCCGCCTGTAAGATAAGCGGAAATAATGTTTTGAGTTAGTTGAGTGTGTGGTCCAGCCGCAGGTCCAAGAGGAGATTCGAGTAGTTTGCCGAAGATTTTTAGAGAAGCTGAATTTTGTTTC
>JAYEKN010000157.1 GCA_034661015.1 Candidatus Cloacimonadota bacterium | reverse complement strand
TTTTCTAATTTCAGAAAAACAATTTGACATTTTCAACTTCTAATTTATTATGTTAGTATTCATTAACTTTTTGGAGTAAATATGGAATTTAGCGAAAGGCAGAAGCAGATTATTAATGTCGCAATAAAAATAGTTGCGGACAAAGGCATTCAGAATCTAACTACAAAAAATATCGCTAAAGATTTAGACTTATCGGAAGCAGCTCTTTATCGCCATTTCAAGAATAAGTTAGAAATCATCAAATCTATAATTTCGTTTTTTGAACAAAAAATAAAGCAGATGACGAAAACTTTAGATTCGAATGAAAAACCCCTATCGCAAATCAAAAAATTTGTTCTTGCTCATTTCAAAATTTTTAGGGATTATCCTGAAATGGCACAAGTAATGTTTTCCGAATCGAATTTCCAAAATGAAGCTAACTTGAAAGAGCAAGTTTTGCACGTTATGAACCGTTCCCGCGACAGCCTCGAAGCGGTTATAAAAAAGGGGCAACAGGATGGAAACATCAATAATGAAATTAGCAGCTTAAATTTATTCCGTATAATTATCGGCTCAATGAGATTGCTGGTTACTCAGTGGAGTTTGTCCGGAAGAATTTTTAATTTGGAAACAGAAGGAAAGCAACTTTGGAACGATCTCGAAAAAATTGTTGCTGGAAGCTTGGAGTAAAACACAATGAAATTTTTCTTTTGCTATAAAACGTTAGTAAATATTTACAAACAGATTTATTGTATAACCGATGAATCAAAATTATTTTTATTATTATTTCAACCAAATTGCAAGGAGCAAAATTATGCTTAAATTTCTAAAGGGAGTATTAAGATTCCCAAAAACAAACCTAATTATCATTCTACTTATTTCTGTAGTTTTCTTTAAAATAATGAAAAGTAATTCAAGCATGGAAACCGACTTGGATGAATATATGCCCCAAGATCATCCGGCATTTGTGTATAGCGATGAAGCCGAAGAGATTTTCAATATCAAAGACGGGATTATTATTGCCATTGAAAATGAAAACGGCATTTATAATTACGAGACATTAAAGAAAATCAAAGACCTTACCCGCAAACTCGGGAAGATGAAAGAGATCAACAAAAATGACATCACTTCGCTTTATACTGCCGATAATATTGTGGGCGATGAATATGGAATGGACGTCAAAGCATTTTACAAAAAAATTCCCAAAACACCGGAACAGTTAGCAGAATTGCAAAATAATGTTCGAACAAATGAAATGGTTTTCAGGAGATTAGTATCTGACGATGAAACCGTTGCTGTAATTATTGCAGAAATAGAAGACGATGCTTTTACCCAAGAATTTTATCATCATATTTTGGAACTTACCAAATTGTTTGAAAATCCGGAAAAAATATATGTTGCAGGTAGCCCAATAGTTGAAGGAACAATGGCTTATCTCGGACCACGTGATATGAAGAAGATGGTTCCCATTGTCATTCTTGTAATTATTCTCGTTCTTTTACTGGTAATGAAAAGTGTGAAAAATACGATATTCACTTTGTTAGTTGTGCTTTTTAGTGTGGTCTGGACTTTTGGTCTGATGGCTGCTTTCAATATTCCAATTTATGCTGTATCAACGATGATCCCGGTAATGTTGATCGCAATTGGGGTGGCGGATGGAATTCACCTGTATAGTCATCTTGATCTTTTCTTGCGTAAGAATCCGAATGCTTCTCGAAAAGAAGCTGTTTCGGACATGCTATCGGGAATGTGGAAACCGGTTGTTATGACTTCGGTTACAACATCGGTTGGATTTATTTCCCTGCTAACTTCCCAAATCTATCCTATTAAATATTTCGGTTTATTTACTGCTTTGGGGGTTATGGCTGCAATGGTATTTTCATTACTCCTTATCCCGGCAGCTATCCTTGTTTTCGGATTTCCAAAACGAAAATTGAAATCAAAAAGTAAAACTGCGAATGCAAAAAATCCTTTCTCATATCGCTTTGCAGAAGGTGTGATAAAACATAAAGGACTCACCCTCTCCCTCACAATTATCATCTTGGTGATTTCAATTTTTGGAATTACAAAAGTATGGATAAATTCAAGTTTTCTTGATAAATTTGAAAAAGATAGCGATATCGTGCTAACGGATAAATTCATCAATGAGCATTTCGGAGGTACCAGCAGTTTGAATGTTGTTTTAGAAAGCGATGAAAATGATGTAATGAAAACTCCCAAAGCGTTGAAACTAATTGATAAACTACAGAATGACGTGGAAAGCAGATTAGCAGAAGTGGGAAATTCATTCTCCCTTGCAGATTATCTCAAACGGATGAATAAAGTTATGCATGCGGATAAAGATGAGTTTGATGTTATACCCGAATCAAGCGACTTGAACGCCCAATATCTACTTCTTTATGAAATGTCCGGCGATCCCGAAAATCTCTGGAAAGTTGTGGATTACGATTATAAAACTGCAAATATTACAATTCAACTAAAAAGTGATAATTCCAAAACAATCAATAGTGCAATAGCCGTCGTGGAAGAATATAAGGACGATTTTAAAGAACTCGGAATCACTGTAAATTATGCCGGTTCCGGTTACAAAGGACTCGTTTTTACTGATCTAATCCTTCAGGGACAAATACAAAGTTTAATCTTGTCGCTAATTATAATCGTGCTTTTGCTCACGCTGATGTTCCGCAAATTTTCTGCCGGACTAATCGGTTCAGTTCCCATCGTGATTACGGCTGCAATCGGTTTTGGTGTGATGGGACTTTTGAATATTCCACTCAGCACTACCACAGCTCTCATTTCCAGTATTGCCATCGGAATCGGAATTGATTATGCAGTTCACTTTATTGATCGCTACAAAACCTATGCAGAACAAACAGGTGATAAAACAAAAACTATTCGCCAAACAATGCAGCATTCCGGTCGTGCCATTATTTTCAATGCAATGGTTGTGATTGCCGGATTCCTCGTTCTTTTATTCTCGGTTTTCCCGCCAAACAGAAGTTTGGGAGCCTTGGTTTCACTGAATATGTTTACCAGTTTTCTCGGAACTGTAACTATTATGTATCTGCTTTTGTATA
>JAYEKN010000156.1 GCA_034661015.1 Candidatus Cloacimonadota bacterium | reverse complement strand
TGCCGGCTTCATCAAACTCGGACACAGAGCATAGTTGGTGAAGGAAATTTGAGTGCTAGGACAATGCTTATTGCTCAGGCTCCGGGGGAAGTGGAGGATAAGCAAGGATGCATGTTTGTGGGACCTTCCGGTAAAATATTAAATGAGTTATTTTCGTTTGCAAAGATCAATCGAAGCGATATTTACATCACAAATTTGTTGAAATGTATGCTGCCTAATTGTAGAAAACCCAAGCAGGATGAAATTCAACTTTGTTCATATTTTTTGGATATGGAGATTGAGTTCATAAATCCGGAAATATTAGTCCCATTGGGCTTTTATGCAACAAATTACATCTTCGAAAAATATTTTTTTCCCAGAATTGCTAAGTCGGATTTCGCTGAATATGTTGGAAAATTATTTTCTGTCGGGAAGAAACAAATTTTTCCTCTTACCCATCCCGCGGCAATTATTTACAATAAATCGTTATTAGAACCGACAAAGCAATCTTATCGGAAGTTGGGGGAATTAATACAGGATAAATACAAAAATATTCAGTAATTTCACAACCAAAAATTTGCTATAATGCACTGTCAAAACTAATATTTAAAAAGTTTGACACTAAAAGCACGCAACCACAATTTTAGTAAAAAATAATAATAAATTCGGAGGAATTTAATGCTGAAAGTTCCCAAAGAAAATATCAGGAATTATGCCATAATCGGAGCGAGTGGTGCTGGAAAAACTTCGCTTGCAGAAACCATGCTTTTCAATGCAGGCTCTATAAACAGGCACGGTACGGTGGATGATGGCACGACCACAATGGATTATATAAACGAAGAAATTGAGAAGAAGATGTCCCTCAGATTGTCCGTTGCAAATCTTAAATGGAAATCAATCAAACACAACTTAATAGATTCCCCTGGTTACAGCGATTTTAAAGGAGATCTGATCAATAGTTTGCGTGGTGTGGAAACTGCTTTAGTTACTATTGAGGCGGTGAATGGGTATGAAGTCATGACCGATTTCGCCCTGCAATATGCGTCTAATCTCGGTAATACAAAAGCAATTATCATTAACAAAATGGATAGAGAAAATGCAAAATTTGATGAAATAGTAACAAAAGTTGGCACGCTTCACGAAGAACTAATTGTTCCTTTACTAATTCCGATTGGTCTTGGGCACGATTTTAAGGGAGTAGTGAATGCTATCACGAAAAAAGCCTTCATTGATGGAGCACCGGCAGATATACCCGCTGATTTGGTTGATAAGGTGGATGAACATCACGAACATATTGTTGAAGCCGCAGCAGAATCCGATGATGCTCTTATGGAAAAATATTTTGAAGAAGGTTCATTGACCCCCGAAGAAATAATTTCGGGCTTGAAAAGTATTTTTGTCAAAGGGAGAGCTATCCCGATTCTATGCTGTTCTGCCACCAAAAATAATGGTGTGAAAGAAACAATGAACCTGATTAATGATTTTTTTCCTTCTCCCCAAGATAGCCATTTTCTTAAAGTACGTGGAGTTGATAAGGAAGAGGAAATCAATCTTGATGAATATGATAAAAAATTGGGTTATATTATCAAATCCGTTTCCGAGCAAAATCAGGGCGATATTTCCATTATCAGAATGTATTCAGATTCTCTTAAACCTGGTGATGAGTTTGAAATAAGTGAATCTCAGACAAAAAATAAAGTCGGACAGGTTTTTAATATCTGTGGAAAAGTAAGACAAGAGACTGATATGATTTCCGAAGGTGATATCGGAGTAATGGTAAAAGTGAAGGGAACTCAAACCGCACTGTCTATAGGAGAAAAAGGTGCAACTTTTGTTGTGAAACCTTATGATTATCCCGAATCTGTTTTTTGGAAAACAATTCATGCCGCGAGTCAATCCGATGAAGATAAGATTGGAACGGCTTTGTCAAAAATTATGCATGAAGATCCCTCGATCGTTTCAACCCGCGATTCTGAAACAAAACAAAATATACTTTCCGGACAGGGTGAATTGCAGATAAATCTCATTATTAAAACTTTGGAAAATGTTTATAATATTCATGCCGATCTCACAACGCCGAAAATACCTTACAAGGAAACGATTACCGGTAAGGCTCAAGTGCGATATCGCCATAAAAAGCAATCCGGCGGACACGGGCAATACGGCGAAGTTTATATTCGGATAGCCCCTAAACCTATTGGTGAAGGATTTGAATTTATCAACTCTATCGTCGGTGGAGCGATTCCGAGCAAGTTTATCCCGGCAGTGGAAAAAGGGCTTGTAGAAACCTTGCAGGATGGAATTATTGCCGGCTACCCAATCGTGGATATTAGCGTTGAACTTTATGACGGAACTTTTCATGACGTGGATTCTTCTGAAATGGCTTTCAAAATTGCAGCAAGAAATGCACTTAAAGATGGCTTTGTAAAAGCAAATCCAATTATTCTCGAACCGATTCATGAAGTAAAAATTGTTGTCCCTATGGAAAATATGGGAGATGTGATGGGTATAATCAGCAGCGTGCGCGGTAAAATTCTTGGAATGAGTCAGGAAGGTAACAAGCAAATTATTAATACTGAATTACCTCTTTCGGAACTTTATGAATTTTACACAACCCTAAAATCTTTGACTCAAGGAAAAGGATATTTCTCACAGAAATTCGGTTACTATCAAAAATTGCAATCTGATCTCGCTCAAAAAGTTATTGCTGCACATCAAAAGGAAGAATAAATAATTATTAATCACAAGGTTGTTCTGGTTTTCCTTATAGCACATATTTCTTCAATATGTGCACTCATTCATTTTTCCGGAACAACCTTTTAATTTAATTTTTTGGAGGATCCGTGTCTGGACATAATAAATGGAGCTCGATAAAACATAAGAAGGGCAAAGAAGATGCAAAACGTGGAAAGATTTTCACGAAGATAATCCGTGAGATCACTGTTGCAGCTCGCAGCGGTGGTGGTGATCCGGAAGCAAATCCGGCTCTCCGTCTTGCTGTAAGCAGAGCCCAAAACGCAAATATGCCCAAAGATAATATAGAACGAGGTATTAAGCGTGGCACCGGTGAATTGGAAGGCGTGAACTATGAAGATTTTCTCTACGAAGCCTATTCTCCGGGTGGCGTCGCCTTGATTATCGTGGGGCTATCCGATAATAAAAAAAGGACAGTCTCCGAAGTGCGCCATGCAGTTACTTCTCATAACGGGAGTATGGCAGAGAAGGGCTCGGTTGCCTGGAATTTCCATCAAATGGGACATATATTTATTCAAAAAGATAAATACGATGAAGATGAACTTATGATGACTGCCCTTGATTGCGGTGCGGATGATTTTGTGGCTGAGGATGATATTTATCTAATTACAGTCAACCCTCACGATCTTCAAAAGGTAATAATTTCCCTGGAAAATGAAAATATTAAGATTGATGATTTTTCACTTGTTTACGAGCCTAAAAATACAGTAAAAGCAAACGATAGTGCATCCCAGATAATCGGGCTGATAAATGAACTGGAAGACCTTGATGATGTTCAAAATGTTTTTGCAAATTTCGATATTGATGATGAGATTTTGGAAAAGATAGCCGTTGAATAAGCAAAAACCATTAATACTCGGAATTGATCCGGGAACCACTGCTACAGGATACGCATTTCTTCAGATTGAAAATCGCAAAGTTATTCCAATTGATTACGGTGTAATAAAGGTAAGCAGGAATCTCAATCTGCAAGCAAGAATTGAAAAAATCTACGAAAGAATTTCAGAATTGATCAAACTTTATAAGCCGGATCAGGCAGGGATTGAAAAAATATTTCATGCAAAGAATGTTCGCTCGATTTTATCTCTCGGAGAAGCCCGTGGTGTAATATTACTCGCATTGCAACAGCAAAAAATTCCAACTTATGAATATTCTCCCCGAGAAATCAAAAAAGCCGTAGTCGGCAATGGAAATGCCTCAAAACAGCAAGTCCAATTTATGGTAAACGCAATTTTAAAGATTAAGGTTCCCGAGAATTCTTATGATGTTTCCGATGCCCTTGCTATCGCCCTTTGTCATCATCACAAATTAAATGCGAAGATTTAATAGACCACTAATCACATAAGGTATAACCCATGCTTGAATTTATTAAAGGTGAAATTCTAGAAAAAAAATCAACCTATATTACCGTTGAAAATAACGGAATCGGATACAAAATTAATATTTCCGTTAATACTTACGATAAGATTCCGAAAAAGGGCAACATCGGAAAAATATTTCTCCACCTTAATGTAGGCGAAAAGGATTTTACCCTTTACGGTTTCCATTCCATTGTCGAACGCAGCGTTTTTGAATCTTTGATAAAAGTATCCGGTATCGGGTCAAAAATTGCCATTTCAATCCTATCGGGAATTTCCATATCAAATCTGCTAAATGCAATTTCAGAGAATAATGTTAAATTACTCACAACCGTCCCCGGCATTGGTAAAAAGACGGCTCAACGCCTTATTGTAGAATTGAAAGATGTTTTTGATAATTTTGCTATTCCGGATCGCAAAGAATATCAGGTCTCCAAAGAAAATCAAGGTATTGTTACCGATGCTCAGAATGCCCTGATATCGTTGGGTTATAATCGTAATTCCGTTATAAAAGAAATTCGGAATTTTATTACAAATAACAAAGCTTATTCTTCCGAAGAGATTGTGAAGTTTGTTATAAGAAAGTTTTATAAGTAGATGAATACACGCGATTTAACATTTTTGGCACTTAGAGAAGTTCTAAGCAGAAATAAAAATTCTGACCAAGTATTTGCGGAGATATGTAATAAAAATGCTCTTTATGGAAGAGATAAAAAATTCTTCTATGCTATGACTAAGGGAATAATAAAACGAAAAATATATCTGGACTACATCATTGATTTTATACGTGCGGAATTTGGATTTTATATCGAAAACGATGATTTGAGGAATGTTCTTCGATTGGGATTGTATCAGCTGATTTTTATGGATTCCGTGCCGAACTATGCAGCCGTTAGCGAAACTGTTAATCTCTGTAAATCGCAATATAGCAAGAAATCCGCAGGAAAGGTCAATGCATTTCTTCAGAAATATTTGCAGAATAAAAATATTGAACTTCCAAAAGGTAAAAATGCGTTCCTTTCTGTGAAATATTCCTTCCCTATTTCATTAATCCGAAAGTGGTTGCGAAAATATGGTGAAGAAGATACGATTAAAATGTGCAAATATTTTAATGCACCGGCGAAATTACATGTACGTTTTAATCCCGACAAAATATCTTACGAGGATTTTTCCAAGCATTTGGATTCTCTTGAAGTGAAATATACAAAGAGCGAATATTTTCCGTATTTGATCAGAATGGAGCAAAATTTTGATTTTATTTCTGATGAGATGTTCAAAAAAGGTTTTTATTATTTGCAGGATGAAAGCACGGTTTTTCCACCCTTACTACTTGATCCCCAAAAGGGTGAAAAAATACTGGATATTTGCGCTGCCCCGGGCGGAAAGGCTTTTATGATGTCTGCAATCTTGCACGATTCAAACCAGATTTATGTTAATGACGTTTCTGAAGAAAAATTGGAAATCATCAAAGAAAATGCAAATCGTTTGAAATGTAACAATCTGAAATATTTTTGTGAAGATGCTCGCGAATTTCATTCATCTGAAAAATTCGATAAAATTCTTGCTGATGTTCCATGCTCCGGTTTAGGAGTTATGAGACGAAAACCGGAAATAAGATTGAGGTTTTCGGCAGATTCTCTTCTCCAACTTCTGGATATGCAGCAACAAATCCTTGAAAATTGCGCAAAATTAATCAAAACAGGTGGTGTAATAGTTTATTCCACCTGCACATTTAATGGATTTGAAAATGAGAATCAAATAGAAAAATTTTTAGATAAGCATAAGAATTTTGTCTTGGATTCACCGGAAGCATTTGTTGATAAAAATGTTGTAATTGACAAATATATAAAAACTTACCCGTTCAAACACGATATGGATGGTTCCTTTGCAGCTCGCTTGCGAAAGGTAAATTAAATTATGAAATTTATAAAAACATTTTTTTTCGTAATTGTTAGTTTTATTATTATTTTCTTATTGGGATTTGTAATTTCCAGCGGTTTTTTGAAAATTTACACTAAACACAGAAATGAAGTGAAAGTGCCTGAACTTGTAAATAGTGATTATAAAAATGCTAAATATGAACTTTATAAGGTTGGGCTTTATATTGATAAAATCGGGGAACGAAATAGTCAGGAAATCCTCAAAGGCAGTATTATTACACAAGACCCGCCCCCACAGGCAGTTGTGAAAACAGGTTACACAATTGAAGTGATCGTGAGCAATGGACCGGAGTTAGTCCGAGTGCCTGATCTCGACAACCTGACTGCTGCCGAAGCAAAAATCCGTTTGATCAATAACGGCTTGAACATCGGCAAAATTGACTATTCATTTTCCGATGCAATTAACCACGGTAAAGTAATTTATAGTGACCCCATCAGTGGGATGAATGTGCCTAAATATTCAAAAGTAAATATTATTGTTAGCCTCGGGAAAATAAATAAACAAATTGATGAAAAAAATAAATATGATTCACTATTAGAAGGTTTGGATTAACACAAAGAAACAGATTAACCACCAAGGACACAAAGAAAGATTAAGGCAAAAAGCAAAAAGCAAAAAGCAAAAAGCAGAAAGCAGAAAGCAGAAAGTAAAAAAAAGTAGCGTGAGTCCTATCACGGAAGTCAAAGAAAATGAAAAATATTAATTTAAATTCAATTCGTGAATTCGTGGCTTACAAATTTTCGTAATTAGATCATAAAAAGTATTAGATGATAAAAAGGAAAGGTAAAATATGATTTCAAAATATGATGCAAAAACGATAAAAGTATTGAAGGGTTTATCCGCAGTTCGCAAACGTCCATCAATGTATATCGGTGGAACCAGCGAAAGAGGGCTACACCACCTCGTTTATGAAGTTGTGGATAATAGCATTGATGAGGCGATGGCTGGTTTTTGTAATAAAATAGTTGTGAAACTTAATAAGGATGGTTCAGTAACAGTTACGGACAACGGGCGTGGAATTCCGGTTGGTTTACATAAGGAACAAAATATTCCGGCTGTACAGGTTG
This sequence comes from Candidatus Cloacimonadota bacterium, assembly GCA_034661015.1. NCBI lineage: Bacteria > Pseudomonadati > Candidatus Cloacimonadota > Candidatus Cloacimonadota bacterium. The sequence goes on along the minus strand of JAYEKN010000156.1, from coordinate 7,575 downwards.
TGATGACCATGCTCCACGCCGGAGGAAAGTTTGATAATAAATCGTATAAAGTTTCCGGTGGACTTCACGGGGTTGGCGTTTCCGTGGTTAATGCGTTATCGAAAAAATTGGAAGTAAAAATATTTTCCGGAAAGAAAATTTATAGTCAATTTTACGAAAAAGGAATTCCTATTTCTAAGTTAGAAATTATTGGCGATACGGATAAAACAGGTACGGAAATCACTTTTTCAGCAGATGATGAAATTTTTGAGACTACCGAATTTAGTTTTGATTATCTTTCATCCCGATTGCGAGAATTGGCTTTTTTGAATAAAGGTGTCCGCATAATTCTTACAGATGAAAGGGATGGCAAAGAGCATGATTTTAAATATTTGGGCGGTATCAATTCATTTGTCAAATATATAAATCAAAATAAAACCAATCTTTTTAAGGATCCGATTTATATTAAAGGCACGGAACAAGACGTTGAATTTGAAGTTTCTCTTCAATACAATAACACTTATAAAGAAATAATTTACAGTTTTGCAAATAATATAAACACTATCGAAGGTGGGACGCATTTGAGCGGATTCAAGGCTGCTCTAACGCGTTCGGTTAACGGATATATCAAAAAAAATAATCTGGCAAAAAATGAAAAAGAAAACCCTGCCGGAAGAGATATTCGTGAAGGAATAACTGCGGTGATTAGTGTGAAGTTGCCAAATCCACAATTTGAAGGACAAACAAAAACAAAGTTGCAAAATTCCGAAATAGATGGCATAGTGGGTTCTATCGTTTATGAAAAACTTACTGATTTCTTTGAAGAAAATCCGCGTGAAGCCAAAGAAATTGCTAAAAAAGCCATAATTGGTGCTCGTGCCCGAATTGCCGCAAAACGAGCAAAAGACCTTACAAGACGAAAATCCGTTCTGGAAAGTGGAAGTCTGCCGGGAAAATTGGCAGATTGTTCAATCCAAGATCCTTCTCAAACCGAAATTTTTTTGGTTGAGGGAGATTCTGCGGGTGGATCAGCGAAAATGGGAAGAGATAGAACTTTTCAGGCAATTCTTGCTTTGTGGGGTAAAATGCTGAATACTGAAAAAGCAAGAATTGATAAGGTGCTGGATAACGAGAAAATCAAACCGATCATTCAAGCCCTTGGTGCAGGCATCGGAAATGAGTTCGATATTTCACACCTTCGGTATAACAGAGTAATTATCATGACAGATGCGGATGTTGACGGTCAGCATATTGCCACTTTATTGCTCACATTTTTTTTCCGATATATGACACCGCTCATAGAAAATGGAAATGTTTATATGGCTAATCCACCTTTATACTTGATTAAACGTGGTAAAAGCAAAAAATATGTTTACAGCGATGAGGAAAGAGACAAAATTTTAACGGAAATCGGAGACCAGAGAGTATCTATTCAGAGATATAAAGGATTGGGTGAAATGAATCCCGATCAACTTTGGGAAACAACATTGAATCCGGAAAAGCGTATTCTTACTGCTGTTCGAATGAATGATGCCGTTGAAGCAGAGAGGATATTCACCCTTCTAATGGGGTCGGAAGTTGAACCCCGCAGGAATTTTATTAAAGCTAATGCAAAATATGTTGAAATAGATGTATAAGGTGAAAAGTGAAATATGAAAAGTGAAATGTGAGTTTTTGCTATTTACATTTCCCTTTTTATTAAATATTTAAAATTTATTAATTTAAAGAATGGAGCAATAGATGATTCATAATAGGACGAGAGTGAAAAAAGTTGAAATTGAAGATATTATGAAAAAAGCGTATATAGAATACTCAATGAGTGTAATAGTTTCCAGAGCACTTCCTGATGTTCGTGATGGACTCAAACCTTCTCAGCGAAGAATTTTATACGCTATGCATGAATTGAATTTAAAACCGGGAAAAGGTTTCCGAAAATGTGCAAAAATTGCGGGTGATACTTCCGGAAATTATCATCCTCATGGGGAACAAGTGATTTATCCAACCCTTGTTCGCATGGCTCAACCGTGGAGCCTTAGATATATGCTGGTTCGAGGACAGGGCAATTTTGGCTCACAGGATGGCGATCCGCCTGCAGCAATGCGTTATACGGAAGCCAGCCTTGATCACAGTTCAGTAGAAATGATGGAGGATATAAATAAAGAAACAGTTATTTTTAAAGAAAATTATGATAGCACTCGCAAAGAACCTGTCGTTTTTCCTTCCAGATTTCCAAATCTTCTTGTTAATGGTTCTTCAGGAATCGCTGTGGGAATGGCAACAAATATTCCACCTCATAATATAAATGAAGTTTGCGATGCGCTTAGTGCTCTTATTGATGAACCTGATATTGAGCCTTTGGGATTATTGAAATATATAAAAGGACCTGATTTTCCAACCGGTGGTTATATTATCGGAACTGATGGCATTAAAAATTATTTTCTTTCAGGTTATGGAAAGATTACGGTTAGAGCAAAAGCTGCTATCGAAATTCAGAAGAACGGTTCTGAAAAAATCATTGTAACAGAAATTCCGTATCAATTGTCAAAGACCTTGTTAATCGAAAATATTGTTAAACTCGTAAAAAACAAACGCATTGAGGGAATCAGCGATATTCGAGATGAATCCGGACGACAAGGCATGCGGCTGGTTATCCATATCAAGAGAAATGCTGAAGGAAATGCGGTGCTGAATAAATTGTATAAATATTCACAATTGCAGGGAACTTTTGGGGTGAATTATCGTGCCCTTGTAAAAGGTGAACCTAAAATACTTTCCCTGAAAAAGTCACTTCAACATTTTATTGATTTTCGGCATGAAGTTATTGTTAAAAGAACCAAGTTTGAACTTGATAAAGCCGAAAAACGACTTCACATTTTGGAAGGTTATCGGATTGCTTTGGATAATATTGATGCTGTAATTGCTACAATTCGGGCTTCGAAAAGCAAGGAAGATGCGAATGTGAATTTGCAAAATAAATTTGGATTCACAGAAATTCAAGCAAATGCAATTCTGATGATGCAACTTCAGAGACTGACAGGAATGGAACGTAAAAAAATTGATGAAGAATTTAAATTACTTATTAGAATAATTGAAGAATTGAAAAATATTCTCGAAGTCCGTGTTCAAAGAATGGATATTATCAAAGAAGAAATAGACGAGATAAAAAAGAAATATGGTGATGACCGACGAACAGTTATTCTGCAAGGATCAGCAGATATTGAAACTGAAGATATGATCGCTGACGAGCAAATGGTTGTAACTATTTCGCATACAGGTTATATAAAAAGATTGCCCATAAATACTTATCGAAAACAAGGTCGTGGCGGTAAAGGATTAACAGGCTCTAACTTGAAAGATGGTGATTTCATTGAAAGCATGTTTGTTGCATCTACCCATGCATATATTCTCTTCTTCTCGAATTTTGGAAAATGCTATTGGCTAAAAGTCCATCAAACTCCTCGATTGGGCAGAACCGCTCGTGGACAAGCAATCGTAAATCTTTTACAAGTTGAGAAAAATGAAAAGATCGAATCTTATGTAACGGTAAAAAATTTTGATGATCCCTATTTTGTGATAATGGTTACTAAAAAGGGAAAAATCAAAAAATCTTCTTTGGAGTCTTTCTCTCGCCCCCGTTCCAATGGGATTATTGCAATGAATCTTAATGATGATGATAGTCTGATTGATGTGAAAATAACAGAGGGAGATAATGATATTATTCTCTCTACAAAACACGGTTTTGCAAACAGATTCAGCGAAAAAGATGCTCGCCCAATGGGACGAAATACCCAAGGCGTGAGAGGAATAAATTTGCGAGATGAAGACGAGGTTGTCTCTATGGTTATCGTAAAACGTGAAGGGACTTTACTTTCAATTTCTGAAAACGGTTATGGAAAGCGAACTCAAATCGCCGATTATCATCGTACAAAACGCGGAAGTAAGGGCGTTATTACCATCAAAACTACCGAGCGAAATGGAAACCTGATCAGCGTGAAAGAGGTTGTGGACGATGACGATATTATTATCATTACCAATTTTGGGAAAGTTATTCGTCAGCATGTAAGCGATATTTCTGTTATTAGCAGAAATACTCAGGGAGTACGATTGATTACTCTTAACGAAAATGATAGCGTTGTGGATGTGGAACGTGTTATCCATGAGGATGAAGTAGAAGAAAATGACGATGAAAACGGGAATGATGATAAAACAAATGGGGGAAATATAAACGATAAATCTTCAATTCAAGCAGAACTTGATCTTTGAAATTTATGAAGTAAAATGGAAATATGCCTTAATTTGAATATTCGTTGTATTTCAACTCGGAGGAAGAAATAGAAATGACAAGTTAATTTCTATATTCAAGAAAAAAATAAAATTTTTCAAAGGTATCGAAATATTAAATCCTCTTGATTTTTCAGATCGTATTTAACAGGATTCTTTCTGCACACCGAAACATCGCACACACCAAGAACATCTTGATGTATTTATAAAATATGAGAAAAATTCTCAAAAGATTGACATTGATTGCTATGCTATTATTTGTTGCCTTAATTAAAAAGTGAGGTAAAATATGTTATTAGAATTTCAAGTAGAGAACTATTTATCATTCAAAAAGAATGCTAAATTAAGTATGATTGCTTCTTCATCAATCTCCAAAAAAGAATTACCCGACTCATTAATAAGTATAGATAATATTACTGTTTTAACTAGTGCTGCAATCTTCGGAGCAAATGCTAGTGGAAAAAGTAATTTTTTAAACGCAATCGGTTTTATGAAGAATTTCATTTTTGAATCTGCAAAAGAAAGTACTTTTGGTAAAGAGAATGATGTTAAAAATTTTAAATTGAGTGAAGATACTGCGACTAAACCTTCTACATTTGAAATGACTTTTATGGTAAAAAATATCTCAAACTATACTCCAAAAGAGCACATTATTTTTAGATATGGTTTCCAATTAGATCGTTATAGAATCAAATCTGAATGGCTTTTTGCACGATTTACTTCATTAGAATCCAAATTGTTTACTAGAGTTGAAGATGATATTCAAATTGGTGAAAAATTTCGAGAAGGAAAACAAGTATATAAAACTGTAGGAAGTATCAATAAAACTACCCTGTTTTTATCATTGATTGCTAATATCAAAGGAGAAAATGCACCTATAACCGGAATGTTAATGAGCTGGTTTCGTGATTTAAGGGATGTTACAGCTATTGCAAATAGCAATTTCTTTGGTATTACAGCTGATTTAATGAATGATAAGAAAGTTAAGAACGAGATTCTGAAATCATTAACTACAGCAGATATGTGTATTGAAGACATTATTATTAATAAAAAGAAACTTGATTTTAACCAATTACCAATGGAAATTAAGCAAGAAATCAATGAAAAAAATTTGGAAGAATGGTTTTCATTATCGCTAAAAACATTTCACAGCAAGTACAATTCTAAAAAACAACCGATTGAAAAAGTTTCCTTTGATTTTGAAAAAGAAGAATCAGATGGTACAAAAAAATTCTTTGCAATTATTGGACCTATTTTAAGTGCGTTAAATATGGGATTGGTTCTTGTTATTGATGAAATTGACGCAAGATTACATCCTAATTTATGTTTAATGTTAATTTCTCTATTTAATTCAAAGAGAATTAACAGAAAAAATGCTCAACTGATTTTTGCTTCCCATAACACATTAATTTTGAATAAAAATATTTTACGAAGAGATCAAATTTATCTTATTGCGAAAGATAAATATGGAGTTTCCGATCTATATTCTTTGCTCGATTACAAGAAAGTAAGAAATGATGCCTCATATAATAAAGATTATCTAATGGGAAAATATGGAGCCGTTCCTTACATAGGTAACTTTGAATCTTTATTTAGTGAGTAAGAATAATGGGTAGTAATAACATTTATTGGTTAAAAAAAAGAAGAAAGCTAGAACGTAAGTCTAAACTCGATCGAGAATATAAAAATAGCATTTTGATCGTATGTGAAGGCGAAAAAACAGAACCTAATTATTTCAAAGCATTCCCTGTATCAGGAGTAAAAGTAGAAATTCTCGGTAAAGGAAAAAATACAAAGTCTCTTGTAAATGATGCTGTCGCGGAATGGAAAAAAAACGCTGAAGAAGGCAAATATTTTGAAAAACTATGGTGCGTTTTTGATAAAGATGATTTTCTCCAAGCAAATTATAATCAAGCGTTTGAGACTGTTAAAAGCGAAGAAATAAGATTAAATAAAAAATATAAGAAAAAAAAGGGTAGAAAAATCACCATCAGAATTGCTTATTCTAATGAAGCTTTTGAATTGTGGTATTTATTGCATTATGATTATCATACTAGTGGAATTAGCAGAGCAAGGTACAGCGGTATGCTTAGCCATAGAATGAAAAGAAAATATCGCAAAAATGATCCGGATATGTACAATTTTTTGCTTGAATTATCAAATAAATCAAGTAGTTGTCAAGGCCAAGAATTTGCTATACAAAATGCGCAAAAACTCAGAAAAGTAATTAACGGCAAGCAACCGTATAATCACAATCCATCGACTTCAGTTGACCTATTAGTATTAGAGTTAAATAACTATTTAAAAAAATAAATTTGTGTAACAAAAATTTCCACATTCAAATAGGAAGAAATGCAAGTAGAACATGGCTGGCTTAAGCATTAACCACAAATTAAAATGCAAAATTACAAAACATTCTCATTCTTAAAATTTTTTGCCGTGAGAAAATATCTGATTATTTTTCTTCCAGTCATTCTCATCATTGTCGGCTGCATGCAAAAAATCGTCCCCATTGCTTCCCAGAATGTAATAATCCAAGAAGAATTCGGGGTGATAAAAACAGAATATTATGACATTGCGATAAAATATCAACTTTGGAACGATACTCCCGGAGATGTAAACGAATATTTCACAACTTTCTATTTGATCTATCGCAACAAATCCGGAAAAAGTAGTGATATAAAAATCGAATCATTTGCCCTTCTCGACAGCAACAATGAGCAATATGACCTGTTCACAAGCGGGGAAGTTGTGCGTTTTATGTATGGTGACGATGTGGATTTACAGTTGGATTATCTGGCAACTTTCCCAAATGATTCGGAGGAGGTTAGGAATTCAATTAAGAATCAAATTAATTCCAGAACAGAGGGAATCAGGAATATCAAATCAAAGGCATTTTCTTTTTCTCCGATTCGAGCACAAGCCAGAAAAAGCGGTTACCTTTTTTTTCAGAAGATTGGGATTAAAAAAAATTCAACTTTCAAACTCTTTTTCAACGATCAAGAAATCAAATTTCAGGTGCAGAAAAATGGATAATGCCAAGAATGGAAAATGGAAAACGGAGCAGACTTGAGTTTAGCCGCCAAATTGGTAGATGGACTTCAGAATACGACCAGATAATAGATAACGGATAACGGAAAATGCAAAACGAAAATCATATTACGGAGGAACTCTAATTAGAGTCTGTCTGTAAAGTGCTATTTTTCGACCTCACCCCGACCCTCTCCTATCGAGGAGAGGGAGACAAAAGTTCCCCTTCTCTTTGAAGAGAAGGGGTTAGGGGATGAGTTGTAAAAAGGATGAAGAGTATATTTT
>JAYEKN010000155.1 GCA_034661015.1 Candidatus Cloacimonadota bacterium | reverse complement strand
TCGCTTTTATAATTTCCTTTTTTTTACCATATCCGCTATTCTCTCAAAGGCATCATCCACGAGTTCGTCTCTTTTGATAATCGGGATTTCGCTACCATCTTCCATCCACCATCTAAATCTTATCGTTTTTTCCATAATTTGGACACCGCCTTCCTTTGAATATGATTTTTCCGGTAAATATGCTTGATTTTATCCAATATTTAAACAAGTAACTATTGGAAATACTCCATATCGTCCACGTCTTTTGTTGACCTTATCATAATGTTTCTAATTCATTAGAAACTTTCTTCAAATCATTATGGAAGTCTGTGAAATCCTCTAAACTTCTACGAATAGTAAAATTCCTTTTGTATAATTTGCCTTGTCTATGTAGATCAATTTCTTCATCAGCATCAAAATCATCAACATACTTAGTAAATTCTTTAGCTTCAAATGGGCGAAGTAAGATTATCATATCTACACCACCGTCAGTCCATCTCTCAATTTCACCACATTGAATATTATCTTCTTTGAATAAATATACATTGAAGTCATTTTCTTCAAAGAAGTTTTGTAATTTTTCATTAGTCATAATTTCCCTTCTTTGGTTTATTACAAGTAGTCAAGCAGGCAAGGTGAACGATTTACTGGTGGTTAGCACAGAGTAGAGTTCACCTTTACTAAACTATTATCTGCTTTATTATTCAATTATTTTTTTATAATATTTGGTAACATTGCCAGTTTCAAGTGTTACTGAATGTCCTGTTTTTCTAATATGAGAATAGATTTTGTTTCGCAATTTTTGCATTCTATTCTTTGCTGTTATGTCCATTGTTGCATCCCAATCGCAATCATCACACTGAGCATAAGCGTGAACAATGCCGTATTTTTTATTCATAATCATAATTTTTCCTTACTTTGCCTGCTTGATTTTCATTTTTTTCCTTGTCGTAGATAACAATGTTACACGAAACAAAAGCCCTGAAAGAGCTTATGCCTGATTCCATAAAGCCGTAGTATTTAAACATTCTTTGCAAAAATATACAGCTACCGCACAGCAATCGTGAGGCCAATAACCACCTTTTCCTTCATTATCATGAAAATCTGTTACGAACTGTTTAAAATCTCGTGGATATATGACTTTTTCATCAATCCCTTCGTGTGCTACAAATCCTATTCTTGCTATTCCTCCACAATGAACACATTTTGTTTCTTTGGGGAATCTTTCTTGCCAAGTTTTTTCTAATCCTTCTTTACCAAGTGTTACTTTCATTTTTTCTCCTTGCCCTTTCAGGGCATTTTATAACGCATAACAAATGTGTCAGCGTCTTGGTTTACGGTGTTCTTCACGCCAATCGTTCCGATTGACAGGTTGACCGTTTCTACCTCACAAAACTGTTTAAAGTGCCTACACAGAGCCACGGACTAAGGTATCATTCATAGGTATGATAACTAAAATAACGTAGCAAATGAATGCTTAGTCTAGTCAATATGGGTTTTTTACAAGCCCCTTCCTAAATCTATGATTTAGTTGGAGAGGGGGTAATTGACTAACTTGCGGTTTTGAACAACAAAACAATAATAGACTATCCGCCTTTATATACCTTAACATATTGCCTATATTTTTTACCTATTTACTACTGCCCAAACGATGTTTTTCTTGACACCTATTTTATTATTCTTTCTTTTCCATTATTTCCAAAAATGTTTTTCACCGGTCCTGTGAAACCTTGTAGGTATTGTAATACCAGTCATTCATAACGACAAAAAAATGTTTAGCACCATGTCCTGTTGCGTCAATAACTCACGATATAGCCGTAGCGAAATTTGACGTTTTTTGACTTTGTTTTTGAAAATGTTTTTCGCCGGTCCTGTGAAACCTTGTAGATATTGTAATACCAGTCATTCATAACGACAAAAAAATGTTTAGCACCATGTCCTGTCGATTCCGTATATGCCTCATCAATAGTATATTGCGGGTTTTGGTTTTTTCCCATTATTTCCAAAAATGTTTTTCGCCGGTCCTGTGAAACCTTGTAGGTATTGTAATATCAGCCATTCATAACGACAAAAAAATGTTTAGCACCATGTCCTGTTGCGTCAGTAACTCACGATATAGCCGTAGCGAAATTTGCCGTTTTTTGACTTTGTTTTTGAAAATGTTTTTCGCCGGTCCTATGAACCCTTGTAGATATTGTAATACCAGTCATTCATAACGACAAAAAAATGTTTAGCACCATGTCCTATCAAATTATTTCACGGGTTTTTTCTTGACACTGATTTTATTATTCTTTTCAAGGGCAAATCCCCCTCCCCCTGTTCAGAAATTCTTGGCACAAGAAAACATCCTACATTATCATTGCTAATAAATTCTTTAAAAGAAAGGTCCCTTATGATTTTTACTAAATTTGATAACCTGCTCGGCGATGCAACCGATTTATTGCCTCTGTTAAGCGAACAACATCGGGACTAGCAGCTAGCTATATTCTTGAATATTTACGAACGTATCCATTTAACTTTTGTCTCTCCGTGCCATTAACATTTACATTATCAAGAGCGTTTATCCTCTCATTGTTAATCTGAGATTGCTCTTCGGCTCGACCAGCAATTTCCTGTGTTCGCTGTAAAGAATCAATCATGTTTCTCATAATATCGAACTCATTTTGATTTCTGGATTTTTTGACAGAATAATGCCCCTTCTTCCGAATCGATGGAAGGACTTCACTAGTAACCCATCTTCTGAATTTCTTTGCTTCAGGTTTCCGGGATCTGATAATCAAAGTATACAACCCTGATTCGTTGACATAATTAGTTTCTCCTGCACGCCCTAAGCTAAACTTAGTGTGTTCGTCTGTGTCTAATCTACTCATCGCCACTGTAACATTTGATATACCTAACGCATCGCAAACATCTTTAGCAACAAACAATATTTCACCATTAACTGTTTTGGCGCGTAACTCTCCAAATACTTCGTGGGTAAATTTCATTATTGTACCTTCTTTCTTATTATTTTTAACATGCTCTTCGGCTCGACCAGCAATCTCCTGTGTTCGCTGTAAAGAATCAATCATGTTTCTCATAATATCGAACTCATTTTGGTTTCTGGATTTTTTGACAGA
>JAYEKN010000154.1 GCA_034661015.1 Candidatus Cloacimonadota bacterium | reverse complement strand
TAGAAAAAATTGCCGAAGAAAAAGATCGGTTGATTAAAGAAGGAAAAATTAAAAAACAGAAAAAGCTGCCGGAGATTACGGAGGAGGAAAAGCCGTTTGATTTGCCGGTGGGGTGGGAATGGGTGAGATTGGGCACAGCATTAAAAAAAATAACAGATGGTACCCATCACTCACCACCAAATTACGAGCACGGAGAATTCTTATATATTTCTGCAAAGAACATAAAGTATAAAGGGATTTCGCTAGAGGATGTTTCATATGTAACCAGAGAGATACATAATGAAATTTTTTCTCGTTGCAACCCAGAATTCGGGGACATACTTTACATTAAAGATGGTGCTACTACAGGTGTCGCAACTATTAATAATTTGAAAGATCCATTTTCGATGCTTTCAAGTGTTGCATTACTGAAATTACCCAAAGGAGTATTTAATTCCTATCTTTTGTTAGCATTAATCTCCCCATTTTTTTATGATTCGATACGTTCTGATATGACAGGAGTGGCAATAACAAGAGTAACTTTAAATAAATTGAACAGTGCCTTTATTCCACTTCCCCCTCTCGCTGAACAACATCGTATTGTCTCCAAAGTCGATGAACTGATGGCCCTCTGTGATACCTTTAAATCTTGTCTGACAGACGCCCAAGCCACCCAAAAACAGTTGGTCAACACCGTAGTCAATCAGGTTGTGGGGTAAATAAAAATTATGGACATATTCAGTAACTATATCATCCTCGTTTGAATCCAGAGATCACGGCTTAACATCCATTGATCTCACCTACCCTGAAAAAACAGCGGGACAGTCCTAAAAAAAATATAAAGGTATTCATGTTTTATGCCAAATCTTATTTCCTTACAGCAATTAATTGAAAAAGAATATTTTATTCAATGCCCGTTTCTTGCGACGGGCCAATTTATTTCCTATTGCAAAGAAAGATCTGTTGATACTTCTAGAGAACAACTTGAACAGTTAGAAAAATTAAAGATTTTCACCCCCTTTGTGCGAGTTAAAATACCTAAAATTAAAACTAAGATTGAATATATCGAAAATGGTACAAAATATAAAGATTTGGGGATTCTAAAAAATGATGAAAAATGGGAAGGCGATATCAAGGAAGAGTATGCTCATTTTTGGTTTGAAAAAAGCTACGCGGAGAATTGGCTTGAGGAGGGTATTTTATGGGATCCATTGTCTCGTGAATTTACAAATTGGGAAAATTTTTATGACCACGATAGACATGAATTCATTATAAGCTACTATTCAATTTTTCAATGCTATACGCTTTACAACATAATACGAAGTACAAAGATGGAGCTTCGAGCCGAATGGTGGTACACATATTCCAGCGAAGATATAATTAGATTGACAGGTCAAATTTCAAATTGGGCAAAAAATGCAATAGACGCTCACAAAAAAAATGGGGCAAGAGGAGAGAAAGCCTCAATTTTTTGTCAAATTTTGTCAAATCGCTATTTCCCAAAAACACAAACAGATCGCAGAACCGTTAACCTTTCTATACCGAGTCATTATCATGATTGGAGCTGGCACGAATATTGTCGTAATTGGAATCCAAACACCATAGTAGAAGATCTTGGCATAGACGTCAAAAATATTGAAAAACTTCACCAGTTGGTGTCGCTAGACGCAAAATTTGCAGATCCATTAGAGCGTTGGTATGGATTGATAAGTTTTGTCTCTCTCGAACAAAAGAAAAAATTGAAGGGTAAAGCTTTACTTGCACAATTGCTATATTCTATGGAGCATATGATACGCCTATTCTATAAAGAATTGACGGGTGAAAAGTTGTTTCCCCCAAATGAAAATATAACTTGGAAACAAGATAAACTTTATGGAGACGGCGTCACCAACAATGATTTGCAATATCTCGAATTTCTTGCAAATCAATACCATCTAAATCCAAGACCTAAGTTGATTCTTGTTGTCGAAGGTGAAGGAGAAGAGGCGCAGTTTCCACGTCTTTCAAATGAGTTGTTTGGGTATCTTTTTTCAAAGCTGGGAATTGAAATCGTCAACATTCATGGTGTTCCCGGATTTACTGGCAAAAAAGGGATTGACAAGTATGGAGCGTTAGAAAAATTCATCGACTTTAATCACAATAGACAGACCATTGTTTATATCGTATTGGATAAAGAGGGACGAACAACAACTATAAAAAATAAATTGATTAAAACATCGTCAAAATTTTATTCTGGCCGTTATGTAACAAAATCCGAATATATCCATCTTTGGGAAAGAAAGACAATAGAGTTTGATAATTTTAGCTACGTTGAAATTGCGCAAGCCATGTCAGAATTAAGTAAAGGAGCATATCTTTTCATACCTGATGAAATCGAAAAGTGCGAACGTCAATTGCAGACAAAAGAAGCTGATTATCTTAGTCGGCTTTTCAATGAAAAGACAGGATATGATTTACCTAAACCAGAGTTGTTACGTCTATTATGTGACTACATAATAGAAAACGCCAAAAATGAATTTGATAATGAAGGTATACCCTTAAGGCCAGTGCTTAAAGTATTACACAGAGTTATAGAACTTGCTACTTTAAACCATCAACCTACTCGTTTTGTTTCGTGGGAGAAAAATCAAGAATCAGGGTATTTGGGAGATGTTAAAGAATAAAAGTGGTGTATTGGAAAAACTGACGCTAAAGATCTGCAAGAATGGTTTCAGAAACAGGCGAATGCAGAGAAATATGGGCAATGAGAAAAATGGGCTGGAGTAATGTTGAAAGCTGGCTACAGTCAATAAGGTTTTGCGCTACACTAATCTCTACCTGGTTGTAGCCATCGTCAAAATGAATGAAGATCAGTCATGAAAGTTGAAGTATACTGCGATGAATCATATCCTGATTTGCTTTCTTCCCGATCAAAGCCGGCAAAATATATGGTGATCGGCAGCGTTTGGCTACGATGGGAAAATCGAGATCCTTATAAAGAGATCATTCATCAGCTCCGTTTGAGCAGCTTTATTGCCGGGGATCGATTATAACTTTTGACGGGATTCAGATCCGGTTTCAGAAAAGAGACTTTTCTCATGTGTTTTTTGAATCCGTCAGGACAAAAGATGATACATTTTCCCGGCAAAGAGCAGAGCGAATTGATTGGATCA
>JAYEKN010000153.1 GCA_034661015.1 Candidatus Cloacimonadota bacterium | reverse complement strand
TAACCAGTTCATTCATAGTGAGCAGACTGTCTTGTTTTGTGAAGTCAGTTATATGTGCATATCGTGAAGTTGTATTAGGGTTTGCATGGCCAAGCAAGGCTTGTATATGACGAAGGCTTAAACCTTTTTCAAGGAGGTGGGTTGCAAAACTGTGGCGTAACGAGTGTATCGAGACTTCTGGAATAAGCGTCAATGGTTTTCTTGGCTTTACCTTGAAGTTTGAGAGATCTCAGGTGACATTGACACAATGCATTAAAATGCTTTACTTCTGTTGGATTCATGGTATACTCCTTTTTTAAAAGTGCCCTAAATTGGACAAGTATAAGAAGTATACACTATTTTTGATTTTTCTGCCGCGATAGCGGCTTCGTCCAACAAATCGTTGCACCTGACATTTTTCCTCTATGCTCCAAAATGCAGGTGAACTCAGGTGTTAGGCTTCAAAAAACCATCGAAACTACTTGGCAAATCAAAGAACGGAGAAACCATGAATAAGAACAGAACAGAACAGAACAGAACAGAACAAGATAGCTATAAACGGTATGGAAAATCAAGTGCGGCATTATTAAATCTAAAAACTTCATTTTTTGAAAAAAATGAGTTGCATCTAAAAAAGCAGAGGCAAATTGCGTCAATCTATAAAAAACAGAAGAAAAGAATATCCTGCAAAAATTGTAATGTTAAAATAAATGCAACACATGATTTTATTAAGAATGGAATAGAATATACTTTATGTGAAAATTGCAATCATTTGAATGGGGTATATGAGATTGGTTGGAAAACCTTTTGGTTTCAGCTTCGATGGGTGGTTTTAGGTATCCGCCCCCCAAATCCGTTATAACCAGTCTAAAATTAATAAAAACCTTTTTTCAAACTCTGCCGAATTTGAAATATTTATGTTTTTTGCATTTTCTATCAGAACATTTCTTATCTTTCTCTCAAATATGGCAAACATGGAAAGAATAATAAGCTCTTCACTGTGTTCTAAAGTTTTTTTGTTTTCTGCTCTCTTTTCTTCTATAGTCATTCCAGAATACTTTGTTTTCAACAGTACGGTTTCATCAGATTTTTGAACAACCCTGAAAGCATCCTGAATACTGACAAAAGAATCATATAAACCAGCCAAATCGCTATTCATAGTATCCAATCCAACACATTCAAAAATACATCTTTATCAATTAACGGGGTTTTACCTATAATTCTGTCATCAATCCAGTGCCACCCTTCTCGTGTGTCCTTGTAATTGTATTTGAATGCCTTGGTTTTAGTATCTTCCCCTGCTGTTCTGCTCATCTCTGTACCAGGTTTGTCCTCGCTTAAGTATGCAAAAATCTGTTTGGAGATATCAGATTCCAAATCTACCCTTCCTTTGGCTCCTATAATCCAAATACCTATAGGGTTTAATTGGGCTATCTTTGTATTATCTTTTAGAATTAACAGTTTTTTTGTTTTATATTTCCCACTTTTTTCTTCTAAATTTATTTTTTCTATCTCTTTTACGCATAGTCCTTCTTCATTAACCCATTTTGACACTTCCTCATATAAGTGTTTTAACCTGAAATTAAACTTTTCTATTTTTAATTTTACTGCATTATCCATTTTTATTGATTACTCCTGTTTAAATGTGGTCAGGCCGCAATTGACACATTTTGATAAGCTATAAAAACACATTTTCTTCTCGGTTTCTGAATTTCATTATACCCGCTAAAAGACTATTCAGCAGGATGAGAGACAACACCGGCAAGACCAGCAATTAACTGTATTGATTCAGGAATTACATCTCTATTTTTTTCATCTCTTACGAGTTTTACCCAAACTCTTGACACCCCAGTAATAATTATAGCTTTCATTTTGTTACCTTCATTTATTTTGATCTTAGTTTTACAATCATTATAATATCTCTTCCATAGGAAAGATTAGCATAAGACTCCCTAAGACCAATATATGCATCTAAATCCTGATTTATTAAAAAGTTTGATGCCTTGCATCTGGCAAGATGGGCTTCTTTTCCAACAACTTTATTGTAGAAATAATTGAATTGTTCTCCTGCTTTAATGTTTTCGGATGCAAATATTGAACGTCTAAAAGCTCGATGCTCTTTTACTTTATTGGAAAGTTCATAATTAACCTTGCCCATAGCGGATTCACACTCTCTAATATTTCTAACCATTTCTGAAAATTTATCTGGTAATTTTTTGGGGGGGGGGCAAGTCTTTAATCTTGACAATTCAGAATTAATTTTTTCAAATTGTTGTTTCAAAGGGTGTTGAAAGCGACCCTCTATTTTGGCATGTATTGTTAGTTATTTCAGGAAGTTATCTTATAACAATCATTATGGAGATAACCGACTGATTTTATTCAGAAAAGGCTGATCGATTTCAACACCCTTTTTCAGCTCTATTTTTTTTTATTTTTTGACGCAATTTTTTTCTGGAATAGCTCACTGAACTGTAATCAATACCCCCTACCAAACGTCCACGTTCATGTTGGGTAATATTACAATGTCTGTATAAAAGTTCCATTAACAATGCACGGTTTATTGAATGTGTACCCTTACTGCAAGTGTAATCCATATCAATTCCTGTAATTTTGCAGAAAACTGTTATTAATTTTTTTGGTTGATATCTTTTTTTAATTTCCTTTAAATGAGGTTGTTCTCTTTGGGATTCAGGGGGAATTTTTTCTATATATTTTTCAAAAATATTCTCAATAAAATTTTCCGAATCTACAATTCCGATTCCCTTTCCTGATTCCAGGGGTTTGGCATATTTTCTCCAAGTCCCTTATAAATAAATTGCCGTCAGGAGTTGTTAAAAAAAATGAATTATGCCCTTTTATGCCTCCTTTTATAACCTTCAAAAAAGTAACGACTACTTTTGGGGCATGAGAAAGGATTCCAGAATTTGCGGATTAAAAATATCCATATTGTCATCATTCATTGCCATGGCAAAAACTTTGTTATTTGTTAGATATTGAATACTCTCATAAGACAGATAAAGCGATGCAAAAACAGGAATAATTTTTTTCTCTTCAGCATCAGGGAACCATGATCTAAGTTCTGGAACAAATTTTATAAATTTTTGAATATATTCTGTCCTGGCAGTTGCTTTTGTCTCCACAACAAAAAAATAATC
>JAYEKN010000152.1 GCA_034661015.1 Candidatus Cloacimonadota bacterium | reverse complement strand
GAATGAGAGAATAATAAAATACAAATCAAAAATGTTTACTTTAACTTATGACACTAAACTCTACACGCCTCTGGAAGTAGTGGAACGTCACAAGAAAGATTTCAAAAAATTAGTGCGCAAAATTAGAGAAGTAAATTCAAATTTTGAGTATGCGTATTTTATAGAAGTTACTAAAAAAATGTATCTTCATTTTCATGTATACACAGACACCTTTATTTCCCAGAAATGGCTTTCTGACACTTGGCGTGAAATTACAGGTTCTTACATTGTTGAAATTCATTCAATACGCACAGAAAAGCAAAAATATTATGCGGTGGGATATATGAATGTCAGCCAAAAATTCACATTTGAGCAATTAGAATTTGTTTTTCACAATGTATCGAGATTATTTGGAAGTTCCAGAGGATTTTTCGAGAAAGAAAAACAATTCAACAACGGTTTGCCATTTTATGAAAGAGTAGCTTTTGTCTTCTTAGATAATAAAGATTATCGGGAATATATGGACGCAACGAATCCGAAAAAAACCTACAAATGGAAAGAGAAGGAATTTGATTTTCTTCTTGCTAACGCCTTAGCACAGAAGCAATTAACAATAAAGAGAAACGTTTTAATTATTCATTTTTAGTATTTATTCCAAGTATCCTATTTTTTGCTCTTATTGAGAGATCCCTCTTTTTTTTTGTAGATTAGAAACATAAAAAACAAATAAGTCTGCTCTCTCTCGCTCCGCACTTCGAGAGAGCAGTAACAACCTGAAACTGTCGGGTGCTTTTTTTTCCCTGCTCCCGCTCCGCTCGAACATAGCAGGTAAAACGCCCCCTTACCTTTCGCAATTTTTCAGACCGAGACGAAAAAGAAAAGCCGCCCCCCAAACCCCCAGGCTAACGGCAGCTGCTACGGACTTTTGAAATTCCAGAAAAGCGGCAAAAACATAGAAGCGCCGCTTTTCTTCAAATTGGGGGCGCTCATTTTTCTTTTTCGCTCTGCTCGGATTCTATCCAGATTGACAGATGCTGACGCTTACACTTTAGATGGCTGATTGATGTCATTTTGCCGATGCCGGCCAGATGATAAGTTGTAGCTGATTTTTGGTTGATTATTTCCCATTGTTTGAAACTCTGACGACCGATGGACCCGGAGAAAAATGAACAGGATTTTGACCTCCGATTTCACTCGAATTTTCTTTTATACTAATTGAACAGGAATTTTTTTTTTCTTCTCTAGCTTACAGCTCCCGGCGTGAGAACATCGCCGTCTAGCTACTACTTCGAGACCCACATCCGGGAGAACATCGGATGTTTTCCTCTCAGTAGTTCACTAGAAAAGAAAAAAAAATTGACACGCTTTGAAATAAAATATAAATTGTCAATATGGGAAATATGATAAACGAAAATCAGCACAGAGCAAAGTTGCCAGTAGTTTCTGGCGGTTCTACTTCCAGCTTTGCTCCGTTTATTCTCCGCTCGGGTCAACAAACGCAAAATAAACACTTAACTCATTTAATCTTTACAACAACATTACTTCCCGGAGTTTAGTTTATGAAAGTCAAAGAGTTTGTTAATATAGTAAAAGATATTACAGAAATATTTTTAGGATTTGCCTTTTTATTCGCTATATCTTTTATGTTGTATATCATTATACCATTTGTAAAAATTACAAAAGAATTAGCCGTGATGTGGAGTAACTGGTTTTGATACTATTATCTGATTATGTCAATTATCCTCTGAATGTTAATCCTTATATAAAATTCATGCATCAATTTTTATTCGAAAGTGGAATACGTCCTTCAGAATTGTTCAGCATATCCGGCAACAGCAGTTTATACTTCAATGGAAGTTTTACATACATTCAGGGAAAAACGAAATTCATTAGGAGCTTTCAAATTTCCGATTCATTACTTCAACAGCTCCGAATTTACAGGAACACAAGAGGAAACTTTGCCCGCAATTTTCGCACATATAAAATGTTAAAAAGAGACCTTACCAGAGACATTTTTTTCATATTTTCTTATCTATGCGGGAAGAAAAAACTATACTATTTCCGCTATCTTTTCACACTTAATTTACTGAAAGAACACAAGACACCAATAGAAATTATGAAAGCACTCGGACATATTGAATTAGCGTCAACATATCGCTATATCCGAACAGCTGAAAAAATAGAACACGAACAACAAAAAACAGGGGGAACACATGGCACGACTTAGAGCAGGAATTCTCGGGAAAGTTTCCGGGAAAGTAGCAAATGTAGTAGCAGGAAATTGGAGAGGAATAAATTATGTCAGGGAAAGAGTAACACCTGCCAATCCTCGTTCAGCAAATCAAACAGCGGTAAGAGAATCATTTGCATTGTTAGTTCTTTTGGGTAGAGCTACAATGTCGCAATATATCCGCACTTATTGGGATAAATTAGCAAGCGGAAAGCCATTCACTGGTTGGTCAAAATTTATAGGCACGAACCAAAAAACAATCGCAGGAACTACCAGCTGGGAAAATATCAAGTTTTCGACAGGAGACCTTGAACAACTGAAATCTTTAAATATTTCAGCAAAAGAAGCTGATAGAAAAGTAGCTTGTAATTGGTCAAAAAATTGTGTTTCAAATGGTGCTGTAACTGATTCAGTTATTGTGAATGTTTATTCTGAAAAAAATGAATTCTTATATTCGCAAGACTCAGCAGTTACAAGAGATGATGAAATTGTAGTGGTCTCAATTTCAGATATTACATTAGGTGACATTTTATTTGTTTACGCAGATTGCTATAATGCAAACGGAAAATACACAACCACAATAGGCACAAAAGTTACGGTAATATAAGAGAAGAAAAGGAAACTTGAGAAAATGCATAAAAACCGTCAACTACCACTCAAACAATATCAAGATATATTAGAGAAAAGAAATAAGAATTTTTTCATCTTATTGTCAGAAATCAAGACAGGAAAACACATCCTCCTGAAACCTCGCACGGCCTCACTTTTTCATCCAAAATACCAAAAAAATTATCTACAAAAAAGGATGATGAAGATGAATGAGAGAATAATAAAATACAAATCAAAAATGTTTACTTTAACTTATGACACTAAACTCTACACGCCTCTGGAAGTAGTGGAACGTCACAAGAAAGATTTCAAAAAATTAGTGCGCAAAATTAGA
>JAYEKN010000151.1 GCA_034661015.1 Candidatus Cloacimonadota bacterium | reverse complement strand
AAAAAGGAGAATAAAAAATGAGCCATACCTATTACAAAATTTGGTTACACATCGTGTGGAGCACAAAAGATAGATATCCACTTATCTCAAATGTAATTCAAAAAAAATTGTATGAACATATTCACGAAATATCTTCTGAAAAAGATTATCACCTTTCTTTGATAAACGGCATCGAAGACCACGTTCATTGTTTATTTTCCTTGAATCCAAAATATGCGATAAGTAAAATAGTAAATAATATAAAAGGCGAATCTTCGCATTGGGTTAACGAGCAGCAATTCATAAAAACAAGATTTGCTTGGCAGCGTGGATTTGCAGCATTTTCGGTGAGTGAATCAAATGTTGGAATTATAAAAAAATATATTAGAAATCAAAAAGAGCATCATAAAAAGCAGTCTTTTACGGAGGAATGGAATTTGTTATTGCAGAAACATAATGTGGTAATAGAAAAATAACGCCGTAAACGGCGTGGGAATGTTGTGATTTTTTTATCCTATGCGTAAACGCATAGGCTATTTTAAAAAATGAATTAATGAAAATAATTTAATTGTTGTCTCTTTTAAAAATAAAAAAATAATCGAATAGTTTGCGATCGAATAATGGAATAAAAAGATCTAACCATTCACGTTTACGAATGAATAATGAAAAACGAAAATAGCCCAGTCCTTCAGGACTGGGGAAATATGAAAGAAGAAATAATCCACGCCGTTCACGGCGTTATAAAAAGGAGCGTATCGTTTTATCCTATGCGTAAACGCATAGGCTATTTTAAAAAATGAATTAATGAAAATAATTTAATTGTTGTCTCTTTTAAAAATAAAAAAATAATCGAATAGTTTGCGATCGAATAATGGAATAAAAAGATCTAACCATTCACGTTTACGAATGAATAATGAAAAACGAAAATAGCCCAGTCCTTCAGGACTGGGAAATAGGAAAGAAAAAATATCCACGCCGTTCACGGCGTTATAAAAATGAACGTATCGTTTTATCCTATGCGTAAACGCATAGGCTATTTAAAAAAATGAAAATGAAAAATTCCAACCTTTCACGAGTATAAATGAAAAACAAAAGCGAAAAAAATAGCCCAGTCCTTCAGGACTGGGGAAATAGGAAAGAAGAAATAATCTACGCCGTTCACGGCGTTACAAAAAGGAGTAAAATGAAAATAAAATTATCGATTCCAATGATTCTAATCTTGCTCTATGCATCACTTCCTGCAACCCCCAACTGGTACACAGGCACCTTCGCAAACCGATTTTCTGATTATTTTACCGGAAAAGGTTTTGCTGAAATAAAAAGCAAAAATGTAGCCGAAGCAGAAAAACGAGCAGAACAAATGGCTCTGCAGGATGCTGCTTCCAAAATCACTTGCCGGATCTCCGGTGAAACTATTGATTATATTTCAGAAAAAGGAGGCGATGAAGAAACAGAAGTAGAAGAATATTTCATGAGCGAAACGCAAGTGAAAACCGATCTGGAAATAATGGGATGCAAGAAATTGAAAAGCGAAAAGGATGATAATTGCATCTATGTTCTTGTCGGAATACCGGCAGATGATCTGCGGAATTCATTCAAACATAAGATCAAAGAAAACATCAAAAAAGTGAATGATGAATTCATACTTGCAGAAGATCTTTATAATTCTAATCCCAAAAAGGCAATGAAAAAATATGCGGAATGTGTAATCACTTTGCAAAAATTGAGCACAGATATGGCTATATACCTTTACCTTAATAAATGGAACGATGATCTGTCACAACAAATGGGAAAGATACCTACGAAATACAAAATTGAGAAAAAGCTTTATGAACTAACAGGAAGTGTCCCCAAAACACCAGCAGAATTATCTGATGATCTTCTTGCTCCTCTTTTGGCGAATTCCAAAGCAAACGGCTCTTTTGTCATCTATCCGGTCGAATGGCAGAATACCGGCTTTGTATCCGAGTTTGGAAATAATTTTGCCGAGATTCTGGCAAATAAGATCATTGCAGAAACCGGTTGGCAACGAAATGCATATAAATATTGTGAAGATTCAGATTACATTTTCAGAGGGAAAATACTTGAATCTGAACAAGGAATTCTTATTCTGCTTGGAATGAATGACCTTGCAAAAGGGAATGAAAAAAGCACTCAAATTTTTGTGAATAAATTAACCTGCGAAAATATCGGTTGGGAAAGGATCAAACCGAAAGATTTGAAAAAAGCGTTACAAAACAAACTCGCCCTCTACGATGCAATCCAAACCGATAATCGTCTAAAAATAGATTTGCAAACGGATAAAATGTCCGATGGACCCCTTGTTTATTATTATGGAGATGAACCCAAAATTTTAGTGAGAGCGAACAAATCTTGTTATATCCGCCTGATGTATATTTTCTCAGATGAAACAAAAACATTACTTATAGATAATTATCACCTTGCCACAGACCAAACAAATCAATGGATACAGCTTCCTCTTGAATTGGAAGTATGTGAACCGACCGGAATTGAACAAATGCTTGTGCAAGCATCAACGGAAAAGCAGCCACCGGTTCAATATGAAGTTGTAAAAGATGGAGGTTATGAGTTCTGGATTATTGAGTCGGATATCGGAAAACAAATCGCCAAAACTCGTGGACTGAAACGCAAAAATCCGAAAAAGGAAATTGATGAGAAAGTTTATCAGTGGACGGTGTTTGAGTAAAATATAAGGGCGTGAATGCCCTTGGTTATATTGAAAAAATATAGCCACGAATGTACGGATAAAAACAAAAAATGGGAGAAGGGAGAAGGGAAAAGGGAAAAAGGAAAACGGAGAAGGAAATTTTGAATTTTGAATTTTGAATTTTGAATTGGAAAAGGGACCCGGTGAAATAAAACAGATAAAGGCATTTCACAGGTCAGGAAATGTGAAAAAATAACCACGAATGCAAAAAAAATAGCCTATCCGTTTACGGATAGGTAAAAAAATCGTGCAAATTATATTACGCCATTTATGGCGTTTTGGAGTAAAATATCCGTGATATTTTATACAACACTGCAACATCACGGATGTTGCACTCCAAAATTACTAGTTTATCTTAAAACATCACGGATGTTTTACTCCAAATTACTATTTCTTAACTTCGATTGTTAGCGTATCGTTTTCGGCAGCAAATGAGAAAAGTTCCGGTAATGACGGATGA
>JAYEKN010000150.1 GCA_034661015.1 Candidatus Cloacimonadota bacterium | reverse complement strand
AAGGGAAAGGGATTTTCTTTTTTGTTGTTTGGAAAGTCACTCGGTCAAGAAGGCGGGAAAAAAGAAAGAGAATCTGTTACCCCAAACCTTCCGGTTAAGGGCTTGGATGGACATTCGCACCTTGAAGAAACTCGACATTTCATTGCAGGGGGAAAATATGGACCTTCCACACATATTGTTGTGGTTGTGTTGTATCTTGTTAATCAATTCTTCTCCGCATGAATGGGATCAAACGAATCGATATCATCTTTTATCTTTCCCCCCAATTGATCCAATTCTTCTCCCAATCGACGACTTTCTCGAGCATATCTCCTCTTGAATCTCCGTCTCTTCCAAAGAGAGATGGCCCCAAAGGAGCACACGCAGGCAAAGGAGTATGTTCCAAACAGCACACCGGCCAATACACCCGATGAAACGCTGCAGAGAATGCATGTGTCATTGATCGACGAAGAATCAAAACGAACGAGAACAGCAGAAAGAGCAACACAGTTGTCAGAGAAGACCGAACAATGACGTTAGATGCAGGTCCCAGGGAAAGAATCCCAACAATGAGCATCTTCAGTGTCTTCTCGATCATGGAGAACTGTGGAGATGCCCGAAGATCGATTCCATTTGGTAACCAAATGTCTGGAAACACTGCCTGGATGGGAAGAATGATCATCATAGCACAGCACACAAACGCGAAAAGCTGAACAAGCGATAGCACAGACAATGCTCTGAATTGATTGTCCGACATGTCCACAGACGACATGTTACTGGACCCATCCAAATCTCCAATGGATGATGCGATGGATGCAGAGAGGAAAGATGCGATTGTGGATGTGACAGAGAGGAACATGGTATCTGCCAGAAATGCGACCAACAATTTAAACCAAGAAAGGTTCCCTTCTCGTTCCTTTTGTTCTGAAACACGCGCAACAGGTGATTCAGGTTGGCTTGTCAACACAATAGACACTGTGATGAAACCAACCAGAATTGCTGCAAAGACAAGACCAACAATCCATTGCACAAGAAGAGATGCGCCAAGTGGATGAAGTGTGAATTGCGTCAGCGATCCGATGAACGATGTGTCAACGCTCACAGCAAGAGATGGGCGGGAGGCAGTGTATGCCAAGCACAGCATCTGGACGTATTCCAGGAGAATTGAAAACACAGAAAGACAATTCGACAGATTGAATCGAATGGGGATTCGATGGAATGGGAGTTTCGACCAAAATGATCCATTCTCAATTGGGTGAGAGAGATGCATTGCTGTTTCCTTCCACGTGGCAAGAGCGGCAGAGATCATTGGGGAAATGCTGAACAGTCCAGACAATGCAATTCCGATGTGGAATGACAAATCGAATGGGACAACAAGTGGAACTACAATGCAACTCGCAGTGACAAGTATCGCCCAAAACATGCTCAAGAAAACATCGCATGTGATATTATGGCTCTGCATGTGCTGATACATCCCCATTCTCCCTCCCGAAGTGACTGTGACGAGAATTGCAACGACTGGCACAACGAAAAGTCCAAAAATCATTCCATCAAGCCCCAACTCAATCAAAAAAAGAATTCTCAAAAAACTCATAATCCAACCCTTCAGAAATAATTTTTCAATCAAAAATTAAAATCACCTCAGAGTTTTTTGGAATTTGAGAAAAAAACTGATTTTTGGAAAAAATAAATTCATTTTCAATTTTTCATGGTCAATTTATTTCAAAAATTTCTCACGGAATAATTTGCTGTCAAACAAGAAATCAATATCAAAATTTTCAATTTCAAGAAATATTTCAAGAAATTTTTATTTTATCATTTGAATTTAATTTTTCTAAAAATAAAAAACACTGTTTTTCACAAGTTGCAGAAATTCAATTATTTTTTTCTTCAATTTTAGCAAATCACTGCTGTCAACTTATTCAAAAACAGAAATTTTGTAATCAAAAAAATAATAATAGTACGAAAAAAAATTTATAAATCATAAAAAAAATTTTTATTTAAAATAAATAAATTAAAAAAAAGATTTTAATTGTAAATCTAAATCACGTTATGTGCAAAAAGTAAAAAAATAATTAAATTGGATTTTAAATAAAAACCGTCAGGTTTTTAATATAAAAATAACAATTTATAAATTTAATGCTTTTATTTATGCATAAATTAACAAAGATTACACCATTAATCAGAAAAAAGATTTACGAAGAATTCATTAATTCAAAAGACAAGATTAAAAAAGATAAAATTAAAAAAGTTACTAAAAAATCATTATCTTTAAAATACCATGTTCACCGTAATACAATATCAAAAATAATTAACCGATGAGAATTATGAGATTTTACAATACACAAGAGTACAACCAATAAGGTGAGAACAATAAAATTCTGGTTCAGAAAACAATCTAAAATTGAGAAAAAATTAAAAAAAAGAATTCTAAGAAATGAAATTAAAAAAACTAGATATGAAAAAGATTTAGCCTGAGAAATGCTTCATATTGATGTATTTAAGATTAAAAATATAAAATGAGAAGATCCTAAAAAGAAGAAATATCTAGCCTGAGTTATTGATGATTGCACTAGATTAAATTACGTAGAAGTAATCTCAGACAAAAAAGCATCTACATTAGCAATGGTTATGAAAAAAGCTAAAAATAGCTTTAAAAAAGATTTCTGATTTAATCAAATAAGAACTCTTCTTTCTGATAACTGATTAGAATTTACTACTCATCATAAAGAATCAAGATTTAAGCATAAGTTTGAAATACAGCTTGATAAGCTTCAAATTAGTCATAGGTATACAAAAGTAAGAAGGCCACAAACTAATGGAAAAATTGAAAGATTTTGGAGAATATTTAATGAAGAATTTTTTTATAAAAATAATTTTAAAAATTGGAATGATTTTGAAATTAAATTTAAAGAGTATATGGAATACTATAACAAAGAAAGACCTCATTGATGAATCAACAAGATGACGCCTTATGAAAAAATGGAACAGTTAAAAGAAGAATGAAAAATTTATTGAATTTATGATAAAGATTTAAATAATGAGAAAAAAATAAAAAATATAGAAAAAAATATTTTATCAGTTTAATTATTTTTTTGCACATAACGTGGAGATTTTGTACAAATCATAAGAAAATAAAAAGGCTGATGAAAAAATACGATTTAAAGACAAAGATAAGGATTAAAAATCCTTATAAAGAAATAGCTAAAGCAACTATAGAACACAGTACTTGTAATAATATCTTGAATA
>JAYEKN010000149.1 GCA_034661015.1 Candidatus Cloacimonadota bacterium | reverse complement strand
ACCTCATCCAGCCAGGCACTTCATTTTTACATTTTATTTCAGGTTTTACATTTACAGAATCAAGTGTATTAAATTTAAAATTTTCTTCAATATTTGTATTAAAAAAGATATCAGGGCCTGAGTATTGAATCGTTGTTGATTTATTAACCGAACAATTGAAATATTTCCATTCTCTCCATTCACCAGACAATTGGATCTCTTCAGTAAATTGTTCACCATTTTTAAGTTTAACACTGGCATTTTGTGGAAATACAATCAAAAGATTGTTTGGTATAGTTGTATTTTCGTTATATTTAACAAGCTTATTGGAATTCGAATTAAAAAGGAAAACAGGAATATTGTTATTGGCATTGGGAAATTTAAAACTGTTTTCAATACTGATTATTTTATTAAAGCCAGACGAATCCTGAATACCAATCTCCCAGATTCTTGAGGGAAATACAGGCAGTTCCTCAGAATTTGAATAACTTTGTCCAGCAATTATTATGGGAACTCCAATCTCATGTTTAGAAGTTGATGGGGTGGAATTTCTTATACATGAACGATAGTTAATTATAATAGTGGAATTTCTTTCTTTTATTTTTTGTGAAGGAATTTGAATAAAAGGGATATCACTTCTTTCAAAATCAAATAAAATAACAGGTCTGCCAGTGTGTTCTTTTTTTTTCAGGATATCTCTATTAATATTAAATTTCTTATCCGAATGTTTCTCAAAAGCGTCGAACATGTACTTAGGAATGCTCCAATGCCACCATTCTCCATGTTTTGCATCTTTCCAGTTTAAAAGCATATGCCAAAAACGTTCAATAAGTTCTGCATTGATTGGCTGGCCATATTTTATAAAATACTCAATGGGTTTAGGTTGCGTGCTAAGTTTAGGTTCATTTTTCCATCTGCGAATAACAGATTCCCCTGTTTCATACCTTGCTTTTATATTTTCAAATTCAGTTAATATGTATTCTTCGATAAATTTGTTCATATGAATGTCAGGTATCAAACCATGAAGCAAGATTGGTGTAACATACTTGAAATTAGTTGGAATATCTGAAAATTGTTCCAGTTGATTTTCTTCAAGGCATTTTAGAAATAATTGGCCACTTGGAGAAGAAAGATTAGTATTGTGACAACAGCCCAATCCTTCAAAAATATGAGGCCAGAGCTCTTTACCCCGGTCCTCACCATAGTCAAAAATCCCTGTCCAGACAAAATACAAAGCAATTACTGCTCGTGCTTCTTTAAATTCAAAAAAGTGAGGATTAAATTTATCATTAAAATAAAATTTGAGGATTTTGCTCAGGTATTTTTGAAACACTCTATATGTTTCCTCTCCTTCCGGCCGTTCGATCTGCCCGATTAATTTTATATCAGAAAATTCGTCAAGGAGTATTGCACCTGTTTGATAAAGAAACTCTTGTGGATTATATTTTGGTGTTGATTCAAATATTTGTTTTATCGAGTTCGCATCAATTTTCATTCCACCTCACATAGTAAAAAAATTTACAGAAATCCTGGTTATCACGGATTTGGGGGAGTGACATTTTTTGCTGGACATTAGATTAACTTTCATACAAGTTATGTTAGTCAACTTATCTTATATGAAAGGAGCTCAATGTCTGACAATAAATCATCCACTCCCCGAATGAACCGTACAATTGTTTTGCCTTTTGATCAAGCGAATTATCATAAAATTGTTGAAGATCCAAAATGGTACAAGCAAAAACTCTGAAAACTCTAAAACTCTGATAAATGGGGTCTGATAAATGGGGTCAGAGTAAAATTAAACATTGTATTGTTCTACAAATTAGTGGTAAGTACCCGAGCATATTTAACCTGGTATTTTGACATTTTTTTGTTGAGATATATCAATAACTTAGAATGGTGTTGTCTCCGGGGGATTATCGATGGTCCATATTGAAAAAAGAATATAGTAGAATTAACAATAACCTTGGTTGACAAAGCTTAAGCAATTATGATATTAGTCAACCAATGAGGTGATAATCATGATCAATGAATTCGGGAAACGCTTATACAGTGCAAGAAAAATGGCGGGTTTGAGTATGGCGGCCCTGGTCGAAAAAGCCGGTTCCGTGGTAACCAAGCAGGCCATCAGCAAATATGAAAAAGGGAAGATTAACCCGAGCAGTGAGGTGTTGATTACCCTGTCGACTGCCCTGGGCGTGAAGATAGATTATTTTTTTAGGCCCTCTTCCATCACCATTGAAGGGCTGGAGTTCAGAAAAAAAGCCAGGATGACCCGAAAGGTTGAGGATCAGATCAAGTACCAGACCATTGACTTCATTCAAAAATATATGGAGCTGGAGGATATACTCGATGTCCAGACTGTGTTTGAAAATCCGGTGAGCAACCCCTTGGTTAAGACCCGGGAAGACATTGAGGTGGCGGCACAGGAAATCCGTGAAAAGTGGGCGTTGGGACAGGGGCCGGTGTCTCACTTGATTGAACTGCTGGAGGATAAGGGGTTCAAAATTTTTGAAGTATCTGAATTTGATTATTTTGACGGTCTGTCAGGATTCGTATCCGGTTTTAATGTCCCGGTTGTGGCTGTTTACAAGGGATATGACCTAGCGCGTAAGCGCTTTACCATTGCCCATGAACTGGGACATCTGCTCCTTGATTTTTCACAGGCTGATGGGCAGGATATCGAAAAGCTCTGTCATACCTTTGCCGGTGACCTGCTTTTACCCGAAGCCGTGATAAGAAAAGAACTGGGGAAAAATCGCTCTAAAATCACCCTGTGGGAGCTGAAAAAACTGAAAGGAATTTTCGGCATATCCATCCAGGCAATCATGGCCCGGGCTGCCAACCTTTCAATTATCAGTCCAAACGCCTATAAATCCTTTTGCATCAATGTCAGGAAAAGCGGCTGGCATATTGAAGAGCCGGGAAAATATGAAGGCAAGGAAGTCTCCAATCGGTTCAAACAGCTAATTTATCACGGTGCCGCAGAACAGGTGATCTCTTTCAGCAAAGCGGCCCAGTTCCTGAATATGCCGGAGTCGCAGTTCCAAGATGAGGTTCTTTTTGTCTCATGATTCTTTTGGTAAATGACGCCAATATTTTCATTGATCTCTTACAAATTGATTTACTGACCGATTTCTTTCAGCTTCCCTATAAGTTCCATGTAACCGATTTGGTGGCCATTGAAGTTCATGAAGCAAATCGCGATAAACTGGTCGCCTGCATGGAACAGGGCGTTCTCCTTAAAAAAAGTTTCGCTTACGAAGAGTTGATGGAAATTC
>JAYEKN010000148.1:13275-15455 GCA_034661015.1 Candidatus Cloacimonadota bacterium | reverse complement strand
CAATGAGAGATCTAAAAAAAGAGGTTTTCAAAGTTATATTTTTGGATAAAAAAAACGCAGTTATCGAGGTTGAAGATTTGTTTGAAGGAACTGTCGATAAATCTGCAATATATCCCCGCGAAATTGTGAAAAAAGCAATAGAGCATAATGCTTCCGGAATTATTATTGTTCATAACCATCCTTCCGGAAATATACAACCAAGCCCAGAAGATGAAAAAATTACCCAACAACTGCTTAAAGCAACCAACATGCTACAGATTAGAATGTTAGACCATATCATCATCGGAGATAATAAATATTATAGTTTTGCAGATACTGGTGAGATTGAAATTTGGAATGAATAACATGAAAGAGAGCAAGGATGAATAAATTTTATACAAACGAATACCTATTTTCAGAAATATATCTAAAAGAAATTACTCAATTAGAAGAAGAACCGGAAGTTGTAGCAAAGCTATCAACCATAAAAGATAATTTGGAATATGCAGATAAAAAATCGTTGCAAAAATGGAATGGATAACGTCTTATATTTTGGTGGAAAAGTTGTCAAAATTGGGCATAGTTGAATTGTCTATTTTATTTAAATGCCGATTAGTAATCAACCAAAGAAAAACTTGACATTGGTTTACCAAACCAATAATTTGTCGTAAAATATGGTTTGGTAAACCAAATAAAATTTGGATTCAATAATTATGGATAGAAATAATTTAAAAGATATTTTACTTCTGCAAGAAAAGAAAAATGGGTTTGATAAGGAATTCACTATAAAAAGAACTCTTTCCAATAATATTAATAGCTTTGACGACACGGATTTTATCATAATTATTTCTGGCGTTAGAAGATGTGGGAAATCGGTTCTCTTGGATCAAATAAGAAAACCGGATAGTTACTATATTAATTTTGATGACGAGCGATTTATAAATTTCACTGTGAATGATTTTCAACAGATGTATGAACTATTAATCGAATTATTCGGCAGAAAAAAATATTTTTATTTTGATGAAATCCAGAATATAACAGGTTGGGAACGGTTTGTAAGACGATTGCATAATCGGGGAAACAAAATTTTCATAACCGGTTCAAATGCATCTATGCTAAGCAAAGAAATGGGCACACATCTAACCGGCAGAAATATTATGCGGGAATTATACCCATTTTCATTTAGAGAATTCCTCAGATTTAAGGGAAAAGCGATAACAAATATTGAAAAATTGACCAGTATAGAAACTGCAGAAATCAGAAAATTATTCCTTGAATATCTTGATAATGGAGGTTTTCCGGAATACTTGCAAACTGGTAAAACTGAATATTTGCAAAATCTCTATGAAAATATATTGTATAGAGATATAATTACCCGATTTAATATTCGTTCTGAAAAAGCCTTGAAAATAACATCTTTTTATGCTGCCAGCAATGTAAGTAAGGATATTAGTTTTAATAAATTAAAAAATATCACTGGTTTGACAAGTGCAACAACAATAAAAAATTATTTTCATTATCTTGAAAATAGTTACCTTGTATTTTTGTTATCCCGCTATAATTATTCGCTACAGAAACAAATCTATTATAATAAAAAAGTGTATTTTATAGATTCTAAACTTGCAAATATTGTTGGTTTCCGGTTCAGCGAAGACAAGGGGAGAATGCTGGAGAATGTGGTTTTTTTAGATTTGAAAAGAAATAATAAGGAGATCTTTTTTCATAGAGAAAAACGAAAATGTGATTTTCTTATTAAACAAGGTGCAAATATTACGAAGGCTATTCAGGTGACTTGGAATTTAAATGAGAAAAATCGAACAAGAGAATTTCAAGGACTGTTGGAAGCAATGAATAACTATGGGTTGGATGACGGCTTAATATTGACTTTTACTGAAGAATCTTTAGTTGAAAAAGAAGGAAAAAAAATTGTGATTATGCCAGTTTGGAAATGGCTACTTGATGACTAATTGGGCTGTTTTGTAAGAATAAAACAGTAAAAATTGTAAGATTTTTTTGTGTAAATAAGCAGAACGGATAAACACCTATGATTTCTTTCCATAATTTCATCTTTCTTGGTTTTTAAGGTGGGGACTTTTCAACTGAAATCACTGGTAACTTTTGAATTGAAATATACAAAGAATGGAGAAAAAGCATATCAGCGGGTCAGCATTTCAGCATTTCAGCATTTCAGCAATTCAGCG
>JAYEKN010000148.1:10794-13175 GCA_034661015.1 Candidatus Cloacimonadota bacterium | reverse complement strand
TCAGCATTTCAGCAATTCAGCGGGAAATGAAAATTGTTTTCGATTAATTTTACAAAAATATGAGAGGATGTAAAAAAAATCAAGGTAATAAAAAATGGGAAAGAATCTGAATGATGTTGTAAATAAATTGAATGAAAAAGAATTCTGTAGAAAATTTGTTTACTGGTAAAAAATATTCACTTGAAAATGGAAATTTAAAAATTGATCTCCCTACATTGGGTGGAGCTATTTTAAAATAGAATAGATATTATGAAAAAAACTATGATCTTCTTATTGTTAGTTTATTTCGCAGTTAAAATAACATTTTGTTTTTCTAAAATCTTGACAGCAACAACCTACGGGAAATAAGTTTAAACATTTAGAATTTAGTAATCAATAAGATCGTTCTGTTTTTTCAACATCAAAATTTTGTTTTTTTTGTTATTATTGCGTTACCTTGTCATTGTTTTTTGCTGTTTAATTGATATTATGGTCATTGATTGCAATATAATCATAAAATAGGAGTAAAAATGTTTTGGAATTATTTATTAAACATGATCACAAATGATGTGGCGATAGACCTTGGCACTGCTAACACTTTGGTATATGTCAAAGGAAAAGGTATTTTGGTGGATGAACCATCCATCGTTGCGATGGAAAGCGAGTCGAAAAAGGTGATCGCTGTTGGACGAAAAGCAAAAGAAATGCTAGGAAAAACTCCAGCCGAGATAGTGGCAATAAAACCAATGAAGGATGGTGTGATAGCCAATTTTGAAATAACCGAAGCAATGTTGCGTGATTTGATTCTTCGGTCTCAACAGAAGAAATTTCTCATTCGCCCTCGAGTTATTGTTGCTGTGCCTTCAGGTATTACAGAAGTGGAAAAAAGAGCTGTACGCGAATCTGCCCAACACGCCGGAGCTCGTCAGGTTTATCTCGTTTCAGAACCATTAGCTGCTGCCATAGGAGTGGGATTGCCGGTTCATGACGCTTACGGAAATATGATTATTGATATTGGCGGCGGAACAACCGAGATTGCAATAATTTCTCTTTCTCATATTGTTGACCATAATTCCATCCGTATTGGCGGCGATGAAATGGATGTGGATATAATTACTTTTTTAAGGAATGAGCACAACCTTTTCATTGGAGAAGCAACTGCCGAGAGGATTAAGATCAAGATTGGGTCTGCTCACAAATTGAAAGAGGAATTAACGATGGAAGTACGCGGTAGGGATTTGATTAGCGGATTTCCGGTAACCAGAAAAATTAATTCCGAAGAAATTCGTGATGCTTTATCTGAAACAGTAACAAAAATAGTGGATGCGATAAAAAGGTTATTTGAAAAGACCGCTCCTGAGCTGGCAGCGGATATTGCAGATCGCGGGATTGTACTCACAGGTGGCGCTTCTCAACTTAAAGGACTTGATCGCAGAATCAAAGAAACCGTGGATCTGCCTGTTACATTGATTGACAAACCACTTACCAGCGTGGTTATGGGAAGTGGAGCAATATTGGATAATCTGGAAGAATATCAAAAAGTTCTGCTAAAACAAAAATAAAAAATTTGATTAACAACGAATAAAACCAACGAATCCAAAATATATTTTTTATTCGTTTTGTCCGCCTAAGGCAGATGTATTTAAACCTCGCAAATGGGCAGAAAATCTTCGCAAGTTAAAATCGGATTACTAAATGCAAAAAGCAAATAATATTCTGTTTATAGTTTTACTTATTATTTCGATTGTTTTTATTTCGGGCAATAATCAAGACAGGATAAATAAAGCACAATTTGTAGGCAGATATTTTTTTTTGCCATACACTTCCAGTATTTCGTATATTTCTTCTTTAGCAAATCTGACCAAAAAGAATGCGGAATTGGCGGAAAAACTTTTCTCAGCTCAGATGCAAAATCGTCTTATGTCTGAAAAGATATTAAAATTCAACAGAATATCATCTTTGTTGGATAGTGCAAGTGAAAATAATTTGCAAATAAGGATTTCACATGTTGTTGGTACGGGCTCATTTATAAATTTTGAAACATTAAGTATTGACGGCGATGTGTCTGAAAATGTAAAAAAAAATTCTCCGGTAATTTCCGCAAATGGTTTAATTGGAAGAATCACAACTGTTTATCCCTCATTTTCTGTAGTTCAAACTTTCCGTAACCGATATTTCCGTATGGGAGCAATAGATGAGAGAAGTCGAGTGAATGGGATAGTAGAGACAGAACTCGACGGGAGAATTTATTTTCGAAAAATAAAGGTCGGAAGTAATATCAAGATTGGTGATAAGATAATAACATCAAGTCTGAGTTCAATTTATCCTCCGGGAATTCCGCTCGGTGAAATCATAAAAATATCAGAAACCAAAAACAGTTTATTCATGGAAGCAGAGATTCA
>JAYEKN010000148.1:2188-10694 GCA_034661015.1 Candidatus Cloacimonadota bacterium | reverse complement strand
ATATCAAGATTGGTGATAAGATAATAACATCAAGTCTGAGTTCAATTTATCCTCCGGGAATTCCGCTCGGTGAAATCATAAAAATATCAGAAACCAAAAACAGTTTATTCATGGAAGCAGAGATTCAGCCATTTGTAAATATTGAACAAGTAGAAGAAGTTGGCATACTTGAACTGAATAGTGATTAATGATTAATGAATAATGAATAATGAATAATGAATAATGAATAATGTAAAATGTAAAATGTAAAATGTAAAATGATCACGAAATACACGAAATACACGAAAACTCGAGTCGCGTCATTCTTTTTGACACGACTCGGGTTTTTCAAACCGGAAAGCAGGACTTGGCTTGAAGCGTCCGCCAGTTGGCGGATAAGTCGAGAACTGCTGGTTTTTCTACTCTGCATACTGGAGTTCAGACGGTTCTTTTTCCGACTGGACTTCAGAATGCATCAAAATAATGAATAATGAATAATGAATAATGAATAATGACCATCCCGATGAAATATGAAAAGAAAAAACATTTCATTGGACAGGCGAAATACACGAAATACACTAAAGTCCCCATATTTCTCGTTCCCAGATATTCCCGTTTTCTCGTTCCCAAGCCCTCCCATTTTCTCGTTCCCAAGCCCCAGCTTGGGAACGCCTTTGCTTCAAGCCCCTGCTTGGAGAGAACAAAACTCATATTTTCTTTTTCAAAACAGCACAACGGAACGCTTTGGAAAAGCGTAATACGTATTCTTTTTTTCCCAAAAAGTGGCACACGAGTCCTTTCGTGTGTAAAACGATGAATAATGGATAATGAATAATGAATAATGAAGAATGACCACGAAATACACGAAAAGGCAAGCAAATGAAATATTCCATCCAGCACCAGCGGTGCGAAATTTTTGTAGCCAATGGTGTAAGCCATTGGACAAAGAAATCAAAGAATGAGTAAAAGCACCATAGGTGCGACATATTAACGAAAGGCATTTATCCAAATACATTAGTGGAAAAACCAGAATGAATAACATAACAACAGAAAGAACAATCCAAAACAGAATTTTTTTTCGGAAACCAATAAAAACCAAAATTTTAAATTCGCAGGACGATATTATTGAAATTGTGGGGGAGTACACAAAAAATGTAAGGAAAACAAATGATATTGTTGTGTTGAGCGAAAGTCCGGTTGCAATTACTCAAGGAAGAGCTGTTGCGGAAAATTCAATAAAAATAGGATTATTGGCAAAATTACTTTGGCGTGGTGTGCGAAACGTAAATTATGGAGTGGGTTTACGTTCAAAAACCAGCATGCAATGTGCGATAGACGAATGCGGAAAATTTCGGATCATTGTAGCTGCCTTCCTTGGTTTTTTCGGAAAATTGGTTGGAAAAAGGGGAGTGTTCTACAGAGTAGCCGGAAAACAAGCCGCTCTTGTGGATGCTGCTCACACTTCACCGGTTCCCCCCTATAATAAAACCGTTATAAAAGGACCAATAAACTGCGAAGAAATCTGCGAAGAAATCAGATCGGTGTATGGAAACGAAGCGGCTATAATGGATATCAATGATATCGGCGGATCGTGGGTAATTGGAAAATCTCGTGGCATTGATTCCAAACTTCTCGAAGAAATAATGAACGATAATCCCCAGGGTCAAGGTGATGAACTTACGCCAATCTGTCTCGTTTGGGAGAAAGAGAACTTGACTTAAGTGCGAATTTATAAAAAAATGTTAAACGGAAAACGAAGAAATATCGTCTCAAAAACCTTAGTGAAAATTGATACCAATTTGCGGCAAAAAAAGGAAAGCATGAAATGATTAGAATAATTTTTCTATCCATATTTTTTCTGTATTTTCAATATTTTTTCGCAGAAAATCTTGCGATAATGACGGTTGTCCCAAACTTTTTACTCTCCATTATCATTTTTTTGGGAATCACTAACGATGAGAAGGTTACTCTTATCTTTGCGTTTATTCTCGGAGTGATCATAGATTTGAATACACCTTGTTGTTTTGGGATTTCTACACTTTTATTTGTAATAATTGCCTTTATTTTGGGTAAAGTAAAAGGGTCACTAAATAAAAAACAATTGGGGCTTTATTTATTCCTGGTTATCGTTTCAAACTTATTTTATTTTTTATTAAGGGATCTGATAATTTTTGTTTTTAATGTGAAACAAGGGCTACCAATATTTAAAATTGTTTTTCTCTCTTTCTATAGTTCGCTTTTTTCATTTATAATAATTTTACTTTTTTTGTTTGTAAGCAAGCTTCATATTTCTACAAAAAGATTCTAAATGGCTCGTTCGGGATTGCGTAAAGAAGATTTTACTTTTATCTTAATAGCTGCTATTTTTTGTTTCCTGATATTTTTTTTGTATAAAGTTCAAGTCTCAAATGGTAGTTACTACAAGAAGATTGCAGAAAGTAATTATATAAGATCACTCCAAAAGCCAACTAAAAGGGGAATTATATATGATGCAAATCTTCAGCCTTTAGTGGAAAATATCCCCTCATTATCAGTGTATCTTGATTTGAGAAAAATGAAGGATAAAGAGGGAGTATCAGAATTCTTATCAAACAACCTCTTGCTTTCAAAAGAAAAAATTCTCAAGATAATCCATAAAAATAGATTTATTCGATTTGCTCCGATCCCCATTGCACATAATTTAGATATGGAAACCGCAATTCATCTTGAAGAAAATCTGGAAACATATCCCTCTCTAAAAGTTATTTCGGAGAGCCATAGAAATTATATTTCACAAAATCATTTTGTGGGATATGTCGGAAAAATATCAGAAAATGAATATGAACAGCTGCGGGGAGAAGGTTACGGGCAAATGGATTTCATCGGTAAAGTTGGACTGGAATCCTTTTATGAGAACGAATTGAGAGGTAGCAAGGGATATGATCTCCTTCAGGTGGATGCCTCCGGCACCTATCTCGGCTTGGGAAAAGGGAATAAGTTCAAGGCACCCCAACCAGGACTGGATGTTGTCCTCTCTGTTGATTATGCACTTCAGAAAAAAATTAATACGTTGTTACCATCGGATAGTTCATGTGTGGCAATTGTTATGAATTGTAAAACCGGTGGTATCATAGCGGCTGTCAGCCACCCATCTTACGATCAAAATTTTTTTGTTAGCGGTATGGAACGAGATTATTGGGAGGATATAATCCAAAATCCGCACAATCCCTTATTGAATAAAGTCTGCAATGCTACTTATCCTCCGGGTTCGGTATTCAAATTAGTTACCGCAGCCTTTGCTCTGGAAAATGAAATCGTGAAGCCGGATGAGGTGTTAGTAGATTGTGAGGGTGGAATGGACTTCGGTGGCAGATTTTTTGGTTGCTGGAAAAAAGAGGGACACGGAAAAATGGATTTACTCGGAGCTATCAGGGAATCGTGTGATACATATTTTTATGAGTTGGCAAAAAAAATAAAATTGGATGAATTTAAAAATTTTATTCAAAAGTGTGGGATTTTGGATAAATCAAAAATAGATCAATTTAATAAACGTCATAGTTTTTTTCCAAACACAAAATGGTATAATAAACATTATAGTAAACATGGTTGGTCAACAGGCAATCTTCTTAATTTGGTGATAGGTCAGGGAGAAGTGTTATTCACCCCTCTTGCAGTTGCACAATTCTACGCCGGACTTGCGAACAATGGGAAAGTGGTTACTCCGCACTTTGCAGATTACCTGTTTAAGGACGGAAAAAAATATAAGAAGATTGAATATCCGAGCTATAAATTGCCGATAAAAAAGAAAAATATTTCATTCTTACTTCACTCTCTCGACAAAGTTGTTAATGGGAAGCATGGTACTGGACAAATTGCCAGAATTAATGGCGTGAAGATCGGTGGTAAAACAGGTTCTGCAGAAAATTATAAGGGCGATACTCATGCGTGGTTCGTAGCAGTGGCACCCATTGATGATCCCGAAATTGTTGTGGTGGTTTTCGTGGAAAACGGTGGCTCCGGAGCAGGTATCTCAGCCATATTAACCGCGAAGATATTAGCTGAATATTTTGAGACTTCTACGTTTTACGATTTGTAAGTTACTGAGTTTGCTTAAGAAACCGTAAGTTAATTTATTCAAATTATTTGTCACGAAACACGATCAAATGTGATTATAGCCACAACTTATTTTTGTTTCATACTTCGGAAATTTACAGTTAGAATATCTTCATTATCTTGGTGACCGGTTGGAACTTGCTCAAAGTTTCAACTTTTTCTAATTTATTGGCACAAAAATTGCAAAATGTATAAAAATCATGAAGAAAATATTTATGTATAGATTCTATTTGAATTTATCATGGCAAATTCATTCACATATAATGGTGGGAATATTAATGGAATAGGAGATTTCCAGTGCAAAACATAAATGAAATAGCAAAAAGCGTTAGCTTACTTATCCTAAATTTTATCTCAATTATCGAAGAACCGGATGGTTTTACAAAATTTAAAATCGAATTTATCAGCTTAACCGATTCAATTTCAGGCTTGAGTGAAAATCACACCTTACTAAAATTACGCGAAGAGGTTGTGGGTATTCTGGAACAATTGGAGAAGAAAGATTATAAATCAGAGGACGAATTTGAAGAACTTACCGAGAACGTAAGTGAAGCATTAGAAAAATTTGAGGAAAAGATTGATCAGGGAATTTTCGAAGAAAATGAGGGGGAAACAGTCGCTGAAAATGAATCTGATAATGAAAATGAGGTAAAAGATCCCCCCCCACCAACCCAAGAGGATGAACCCGAAGAGCAAAAAATGGTTCTTGATGATTCAGATTTTGCAGAAGACATGGAGTTAATCAATGACTTTATCGAAGAATCAGTAGAGGATTTGGAAAACGCCGAATTGAATTTGGTAGAGTTGGAAAAAGACCCAACCGACAATGAGAAAATAAATACTGTTTTTCGCGCCTTCCATACGATGAAAGGCGTGGCAGGCTTTTTGGGATTTGATAAAATTGTAGAGATTGCGCATAACACAGAAGACCTTCTTGATGAAATTCGTAATAATAAAATTGCTATTGATGAAGACGTTTTTGATGTATTGTTCAAAATGGTAGATGCTCACAAAAACTCAATAAATGAATTATTGCTTGACGAAGAGGATCGCAATCTTGACGACAAAGCCGTTGAAGGTTACATTCAAGTTCTACTTGATCTTAGAAAAGAAAAGGTTGAGGTTGAGGTTGAGGATGAGGTTGAGGTTGAGGATGAGGTTGAGGTTGAGGATGAGGTTGAAAAACAGAAGTTGGACGTGGATGAAGAAAAAATTTCCGAAAAAAAGGATGAAATTTTCCTAATGCCGGAAAAAAGTAAGGAGAAAAAATCCAACATACAAAAAAAAGCAAAAAAAACTACTCAAAAAACCGCTACCTCCCATTCAATAAAAGTTGCTTCGGATAAACTCGATTTTCTTATTGATATGATCGGCGAATTGGTGATAAGTGCGAACATGATAAAAGGTGATGAAAATATCAAGAAAATGACAGATATAAATTTTGAGAAGAAACTTTCACAACTCTCCGAAATTGTCCGCTCTTTACAGGATTCTTCACTTGCTCTCCGCATGGTTCCCATTGGTGATACATTTGCAAAAATGCACCGAATTGTGCGTGATATTAAACGAAAAAACCACAAACAGATCCAGTTAAATCTCATTGGTGAAGATACTGAGATAGACCGAAATGTGGTGGACAGTATCTACGATCCGCTTGTTCACATGATCAGAAATTCCTGCGACCACGGGATAGAATCTCCGGAAGAACGGAGAAAAATCGGAAAATCGGAAATGGGTAATATCACCCTTAACGCCTACCATAAGGGAAACAAAATCCATATAGAAATTAGAGATGACGGGGGAGGTTTACACAAGGATGCAATTATCAAAAAAGCTGTATCCCAAGAATTGATTTCAAGCGGGGAAAATCTTTCCGAGCAAGCAATCTACAAACTTATTCTTCAACCCGGATTTTCTACCGCAAAAACCATTAGCAGTATATCCGGTAGAGGTGTGGGGATGGATGTGGTGGCAAAGTTTGTGAAAAATATTGGCGGAAACATTGAAATACAAAGTGAAATCGGAAAAGGAAGTAAATTTATTATCAAAGTTCCACTCACACTTGCGATCATTCAGGGATTGATCGCAGATGTTGGCGAACAACAATTTATAATCCCGATCATGAATATCAAACGCGCAATTTCACCAAAAAAAGAAAACATAAACCTGATTGCGGGTGGCGGCGAAACATTCACATATAACAGTATAATCATTCCTATAGTACGCCTTTACAAAAAATTTGATATTGAAAATGCTATCACAGATCCGGCAAAAGGAACTCTTATTATCATCGAAACTGAAGAACGTGATTTTGCCCTTCTTGTGGACAAAGTCGTTGATATGCACGAGACAGTGGTGAAACCTCTTACCGGACAATTCAAAGATATCGAAGGAATTTCCGGCGGAACCATAATGAGCAACGGAACCGTGGGATTGATCGTAGATATAAATAAAATTGAATTAGAACAATGAACGGCTGGAAAATAATTATTAATTATTAATGATTAATGATTAATGATTAATGAAAATGACCACGAAATACACGGAATACACGAAAAAAAAACTCGAGTCGCGTCACTCTTTTCGACACGACTCGGGTTTTGCAAACCGTAAAGCAGGACTTCGAGAACTGCAATGAATAATGAAAAATGAATAATGTAAAATGTAAAATGTAAAATGAATAATGTAAAATGACCACGAAATACACGAAATACACGAAAAACAAAAAACTCGAGTCGCGTCATTTTTTTCGACACGACTCGGGTTTTTCATTCGTGCAAATTTGTGTAAATTAGTGGCTAATTTAACAACCAAAGAAAGGAGCAAAAATGGCAAAAGAAAAAGTAATTACGGAAGACAGTAAGGTAGCCGCACTAATCGGCAAATATCTTACTTTTGAACTAAAACAAGAAACTTATGGGCTGGATGTTATGAAGATAATGCAGATTATCGGAATACCGGAGATAACACCTATCCCCAGAACCCCGAAGTTCGTGAAAGGAGTAATTAATCTCCGCGGGAAAATTATTCCGGTAATTGATCTGCGTCTCAAATTTGAAATAGAGCTGGAAGATTACACCGAAGAAACCGCTATTATTGTGGTTGATGTGAAAAATGCAGACGGTGATATTAATATTGGCATTATTGTTGACAGAGTTTCCGATGTGCTTGATATTCACGGAAAAGAAATAGAAATTACCCCCTCATTTGGCGTGGAAGTAAACTCCGAATTCATTCTCGGAATGGCAAAAATCCAAAAGAAGATAATTACCCTTTTGGATATTAACCGGATTTTAACTTCTGAAGAATTAGTCAAACTGCAAAAAGTAGAAAAATAATTGGTTAAGTAAAAATGGAAACGGAAAAAGATACCCACAAATTACACCAATTTCACGAAAACAAATCAGTATCACATGTTTAAAAAAGTGGAAAATATCAGATTTAGAATTTACTAACCCTTTTATAGCCTAAAATATTAATATGCTATATACAAAATACTATGAAATTACAAGGAGAAATATTATGTTTAAAAATATGAAAATCGGGCAAAAAACGATTGTTGGTTTTGTCTTGGTGTTAGCCTTCTTAATTGTACTCGCTTTTGTTATTTTGAGTGGTTTGAACAAGATAACCAAATCTGTTGAGACGTCTGACGATCAAAATCGCCTTATCAAATATATTCTTGAAGCAAGAAGAGAGGAAAAGAACTATGTTCTTCGCGGCGGTAAAGAATATATCGCCAAAGTGGAAGCATGGATTGATAAGATGAATAAGCAAATTGATGAGACCGAGGGAACACTCGAAGAAGATGCAGGAATATCGGAAGCGGTTGCTAAATACAAAAACGCATTTGATCAATTACAAAATACTTTTGGCGTTAACAAAACAGAAGTATTACCTGTCTGGAAAGAAATAGGAGCCGGCTTTAATAAGAAAATTTTAGCCATTAGAAGTTTATCAGGTGCAGGTACCGCAGTAAGTGAACAAGCGTATGATGTTGAAAAATGTTTTATTCTACATAGGGTTGCAGCTGTTTACTATATCGGAGAAGGGACTGAAGAAAATTGGACTGCATTTCAATCTGATATGGCAAAAACAAAATCATCTGTAGAAAAACTTGTATCATTGTCGAATAGTAGTCCAAAATTGAAAAATATGGCAAGTGAAATTGATGATTATGTGAGACAATATATTATTCAGGGTGATATTTATCATAAAAATCAAATTAATTCAGATTTGGCTAATGAAACAATGGTAACTACTGCCAGAAAAGTGCAGGAAATTGCCAATCATTTGCGAGAAGAAGAGAAGCAAATTATGCTTTCTGCAGAACATTCCACCAAAAATATGACCATGATATTTGGTCTCATTGCCTTCGTTATAGGAATTGTTGCCATGATTGTTATTAATAGGGCGGTATCCGGTGGAATCAAAA
>JAYEKN010000148.1:0-2088 GCA_034661015.1 Candidatus Cloacimonadota bacterium | reverse complement strand
TTATTAATAGGGCGGTATCCGGTGGAATCAAAAAAATAGTAGCACAAGCAAAAGAGATTGGTGCAAAAATATTGAATGGGCAACTTGACAGCCGAATGGATATTGAAGAAGTTGATATTGATTTTAAAGAAATAGGAAAACAGGTTAATGAAATAGTTGATGCCTTTGTCGCTCCAGTTAATGATGCACTTGAAGCCATTGCCAACCAGGCAAAAGGCGAATTCAATCTTATGGAGAAAACCTATAAAGGAGACTTTGAAGATATAAAGAACAATGTTAATGCTGTTACCGAAACATTGCTCTCTATAACCGGACAGTTTAATGAATTATCCGAAGCCGCAGACAATGGGAAGTTAGATTTCCGTGGTCGTCCAGACGAATATCAAGGCGCTTATAAAAATATGGTAGAGATTGCTAATCAAATAATGGAGGGATTTGTTAAACCCATAGAAGATGTAATTGACAATATCAACAAACTTGCTGCCAAAGATTTAACGGCAAGGATTGAAGCATCTTATAAAGGTGGCTTTAACGACTTGAAGAACGATTTCAATGCAGCTGTTGAAAACTTGGACGAAGCCTTCTCCCAAATAAATTCAGCAGCGGATCAAGTTTCTTCTGCTTCCCAACAGATAAGTTCTGCGAGTCAGGAGTTGGCAGAAGGTTCTTCCGAGCAAGCGAGTACTTTGGAAGAAGTATCCAGCACAATGGAAGAAATGTCTTCTATGACAAGTCAAAATGCGGAAAATGCTAACCAAGCAAATAATCTTTCCGGAGAAACGAATGAAGATT
Organism: Candidatus Cloacimonadota bacterium; assembly: GCA_034661015.1. Taxonomy (NCBI): domain Bacteria; kingdom Pseudomonadati; phylum Candidatus Cloacimonadota; species Candidatus Cloacimonadota bacterium. The sequence goes on along the minus strand of JAYEKN010000148.1, from coordinate 1,296 downwards.
CAATTGACGGTGGCAAAAGAATTGATGTTCTAAGTAAATCTGTTAATTCTATGAGCAAGTCTGCAAATGAAGCGATTCAGATAATCAAGACAATCAACGATATTGCTTTCCAGACCAATTTACTTGCCTTGAATGCAGCCGTGGAAGCAGCGAGAGCCGGAGAAGCCGGAAAAGGTTTTGCTGTAGTAGCGGAAGAAGTGAAAAATCTTGCCCAACGTTCCGCGGAATCAGCCAAGAATACGGATATAATCATTCAAAATATCGTTGAAAGTGCCGGCGAAAGCGTTAGCGAAAACAAAGCGGTTACCGAGGCATTTGAAAAGATCAATTCCGGCACCGAGAAAGTAAATAATATTATCGGCGAAGTATCGGCAGCATCTAAAGAACAAACGGATGGGATAAATGGTGTGAATAAAGCTCTGAAGGAATTTGATCAGGCGATCCAGAGCAGTGCGGCCAATTCGGAAGAATCCGCATCTGCTGCCGAAGAACTGAGCAGTCAGGCAGAAGAACTAAGTGCAATGGTAGCCGAATTCAATATTTCTAATACATCTTCGGGCAGTAGTTCAAAGAAGCCGCCGAGAGTTGGATTCAAGAAGAAGGAAGCCTTACCGGATAACAGAAAGAAAAAATCCGAAGAAGTAATTCCGTTTGACGAAGACGAAGATTTCTCCGACTTCTGATAAAAGATGAAACACAAAGAACACAAAGAACACAAAGAACAGAACACGAAAACTGGAAAGCAGGACTTGGCTTGAGGCGTCCGCCAGCTGGCGGATAAGCCGAGAACTGCGGCAAAATAATGAATAATGTAAAATGTAAAATGTAAAATGTAAAATGTAAAATGTAAAATAACGAATAATGAATAATGAATAGTTAAAAAACTCGAGTCGCGTCACTCTTTTCGACACGACTCGGGTTTTTTCTCCCCGGAATTAAATATCGTAAGGTTTACCCACAGTTGATTTGTTACGGCATTGTTAAACGACGACGGAACAAAACACGTTTTTCCAAAACGGCAAAAGCAGAAAAATTTCAAGTTTCAAATTTCAAATTTCAAGTTTCAAATTTCAAAATAACAAATGATTCAACGCAGCGCTGCGACATATTTTCAAACGGAATACGGAAAACAGATAACAAACAACAGTTTACACAGATTGCACAGATTATACGGAAAAAATTTCCAATTTTCAATCTCCACCCTCTATTTTAAATAAGCACTTTTTAAATAAGCACTTTCGATCTATCCGATACTCAATTGACATAATTGAGTTACTTGACGGATAAAATTCTTTC
>JAYEKN010000147.1 GCA_034661015.1 Candidatus Cloacimonadota bacterium | reverse complement strand
AAGAGGTGTGATAGGAAAAAATGTTTGATTTTTGTATTTTTCACAACAAGTGTGCTTTGAAAAACAACATAACATATCTGAATTTAGCAGATATGGCAGGTTGTTTTCCAGAGGGTAAAAATACTTTTTATATTAGCATGAACCATGCCAAACGTTATCGTTTTTTCGAATCGGTATGCAAAAATCGGCTGAATTTAACCAGACGTTCAACCTGACCGCACCAGGCTGATGTTAACCATAGTGTAAAATAATATAACAGCCTGAGGATAACCATATGCTGTCGAACGGCAGGTTAACTTAGGTGTTAAATAACGATAAATAAAAATGAATTTACTATGCAAAAAAATAAAAACACTATGATTATTCCAACATTAATATTAGGGTTTATTGCTATTGGGTTATTGATTTATGGGCACAATAATGGTGTCCATATGCAAGGTCTGAAAAACGGTTTTACTATGACAATTCAAATTCTGCCATTGTTATTTTTTTCATTTATTATTGCTGGAATGATGCAGGTTTTAGTTTCTCCTGATGCGCTTTTAAAGTGGATAGGACCAGAATCTGGAGCTAAAGGAATATTTTTAGGTACGATTACTGGGGCCATTACACCTGGCGGTCCTTTTGTTAGCTTGCCTATTGTAGCAGGATTTATTCATTCAGGTGCAGGAATAGGAACTACGGTTGCTTTCATTACTTCTTGGTCTCTTTGGGCCATAATGAGACTTCCTTTAGAAATTGGAATTTTAGGGTGGGAATTTACCATTGTAAGGTTAGTATCAAGTGCAATACTTCCAATAATAGCCGGTTTTATTGCAAGATTCTTCTTCTCATGGGTCACTATCATATAAACACATCTAACAATGCTAATTCAGACGACGCAAAAAGCCGCGCGGCTGATTAGCGGCGTTATATTTTAAGAATATAGGAGAAATAATGAAACGAAAATTGACAAAGGGCTTGCTTCAAAAAGAAGCAAAATACTTTTCTGAGATCGAATCAAAACATAAAGAACCGAGTCTTTTTGGGGTTACCGATGGCAAAGCAGTAGGGACATATCTCGAACATAAGTTTCAAGCATATTTACACAAAAAATATGAGTATATTGAGGGGAGTTCAGCTAAAGGTATAGATTTTCCTGAGTTATTTGTTGATATGAAGGTAACAAGCATAAAACAACCTCAATCATCATGTCCTTTTAAATCTGCTCGACAAAAGATATTCGGTCTCGGTTACTCCCTTTTAGTATTTGTATATGAAAAAATAGATGACCAAACTGACAGTACAGGCAGATTAATCATAAAACATACAATTTTTGTAACTGATTTTCGTACTGCCGATTATCAAACAACTTCCGGCATAATAAAAATTATTGATAACAAAGGAAACAAAGATGATTTGCTGGCATTTTTTCAAGAACGAATGTTACCAGTAGATGAGATAGAAGCTGACAGGATAGCAGAAGAATTACTCCAAAAGAAACCGGTTGCAGGCTACCTGACAATTTCTAACGCTTTACAATGGCGACTTCAGTATTCACGTGTAATTCAAGAAGCGGGCGATGTTGATGGTGTCGTGAGGGTGAAATGACTTTGGCTAAGACAAAAGAAAAAGTTGAGTTTGGAGATTTTCAAACCCCGTTAGATCTGGCATCAGAAGTGGTTTCAATTTTAGAGATTGATAAATATGAAACTATCATAGAACCAACATGTGGTTTAGGAAGATTCCTTTATGCATGCGAGACTAAACGTAAAAATCATACAAATATTATCGGTTGGGAAATAAATCCAGATTATGTTAAAAAGGCCAATGCTGAGTTGCGAAGCATTACAGGGCGTGATGATGCATTTGTAATACAGCAGGATTTTTTTGATATTGACTGGATAAACGTTAAAAAACAATTACAACAACCAATACTGTTTATTGGTAATCCGCCTTGGGTAACAAATTCCGAACTTGGCAAACTCTTAAGTAAAAATCTCCCCAAGAAGTATAATTTTAAGGACTTAAAAGGCCTTGATGCAATGACAGGAAAAAGTAATTTCGACATTTCAGAGTGGATGCTAATAAAAATTGCAGAATTTATATCGAAAAACAATTCATCTATGGCTTTTCTCGTCAAAACATCTGTTGCCAGAAAAATATTTACCTATATTTGTAAAAACAAGCTTTCGGTTGGTAATTTTTTTATTAAAGAAATTGATGCAAAAAAACACTTTAACGTAAATGTTGATGCTTGTTTGTTTTTTGCTCAAGGTGTTATTGATAATAAAAATAATAAAATTTGCAAAATATTTTCTTCCCTGCATTCGGAAAAACCATACAAAGAGATGGGATTATCAAATGACAAACTTATTTCTAATATTAACTCTTATAAAGCTTTAACGGACATTGATTCTAAGTGTGAATTTAAATGGCGCTCTGGAGTAAAACACGATTGCTCTAAAGTGATGGAATTTGTTAAAAAAGGAGATGCGTTTGTAAATGGATTTAACAAAATCTACTCTCTACCAAGTGATTTCATCTATCCAATGTATAAAAGCTCTAATGTTTCTAAAAGTACATTGCCGCCACCAAGAAAGTATATGATGATAACTCAAAAAAGAATTGGTGAAGAGACCAAATTTATAAAAACAATATCTCCTTTAACTTGGGAATATTTAGAGGAATATGCAGAAAAGTTAGATGTTAGAAAAAGTTCAATTTACAAAAATTCACCAAGATTTTCAATGTTTGGTGTTGGAGATTATACTTTTAAACCATGGAAAGTTGCAATTTCTGGTTTATATAAAAATATCATATTTTCATTAGTTGGCCCATATATTGGCAAACCTGTAGTTTTGGATGATACATGCTATATGCTAGGTTTCGATAAAAAAAATCAGGCAATATTTGTTCATAAAATATTAACTTCGGATATTGCCCAAAAATTTATTGATTCATTAGTCTTCAAGGATAACAAAAGACCGATAACTGTAGCTCTTTTAAGTAGAATTAATATTGAATCTATTGCTAAGAAAATGAGGTTGCATGATGAATATAAAAAGCTATTTGCAGATCATAAACCCAAGCAGTTATCATTATTTAATGAAGAATATAACCAATAAATTCAGCGGACGCAAAAAGCTGCGCCGCTGATTTAAGCGTTATTCGCCTTTAGTTCATTAAAACTTCTAATCTAAAATGTTCATTGCTGTTGATTTACAATCTGGGATAGAAACACATCATTTTTCAAAACACTTTTACACTTTTAGTATTTCTGGCAAATCAAAAGGAACTGGTTGATACACTTTGGGTTGCTTTATGCAAGGAAATATGA
>JAYEKN010000146.1:9357-15787 GCA_034661015.1 Candidatus Cloacimonadota bacterium | reverse complement strand
ATATAAGCATTTCACAGGGCAGGCACGGAATGACACGAAAGAAATATTTTATGGTAAGAAAAAAGTATGAAAAATCTTATAAATAAGTTTCGTGTTTTTCAGTGTATTTCGTGGTCAAAAGTTTTTAGTCAGACACCTAAAAAATCCTTAGGAGGATTAAAATGAGTAACATATTCAACGCAAGCGAAATTTATGAATTCGCAAAGCAAATTGAAGTAAACGGAGAAAAATTCTATAATATGATGGCTATCAAATTTGATGATCCGGAGATTAAAGAATTGTTTGAATTTCTTGCTAAAGAAGAGGTGAATCACAAAAGAATATTCACAGATATGCTTTCTAAACTGGAAAATTATAATTTGCATGAAAGTTATGGTGGCGAATATCTGAATTATTTACACGCTTATGCAGATAATCTGCTTTTTACTTTTGATAAGTTCGACGATGATATTTCCAAAGTAGAAGATATTGAGTCGGCTTTGCAATTTGCCATTGGAAAGGAACTTGATACAATCCTCTATTTTCAAGAAATGAAAAATGTGGTTCTCGCTCACCAAAAGGATCTGCTCGATAATATCATAGAAGAAGAAAGAAAGCATGTTACATTATTAGCAGAAAAAAAACGAGCACTCGTTAAATAGGAGGAGAAATGTCTAAGGTTAAATTACACGGTAACGAGTTTGATACAATCGGCAAATTACCAAAAATTGGTGCAAAAGCTCCCGATTTTGTCTTAACAAAAACCGATCTTTCGGATTTGGATCTTTCTGCATTTGAAGGGAAGAAAGTAGTATTAAATATTTTTCCCAGTTTGGATACAGAAGTTTGTGCAATGTCAGTGAGAAGATTTAATTCGGAAGCTCAGAACCTAGATAATACATCTGTGCTCTGTATTTCAAAAGATCTACCTTTTGCGCATAAACGATTTTGCACAACAGAAGGTTTGGAAAATGTGATTTCTCTAAGCGAATTAAGAGACAATAAATTCTCAGAAGATTATGGTGTAAGAATTTTAAACGGACCAATGGCAGGCTTGATGGCTCGAGCAGTAGTTGCTCTTGATACTCTGGGTGTAGTCAAATATACTGAATTAGTTCCGGAAATCACTAATGAACCGAATTACAAAAAAGCATTAGAATCAATCAAAACAATGGAGTGAAAATGATTTCAAAAAAATTGGAAGAAGCAATCAACGAACAAATTAACAAAGAACTGTATTCTGAATATCTTTATCTCGCAATGGCTGCGCATTTCGATTCTGTTGATCTACCCGGATTTGCAAATTTCTTCAAAATCCAAGTTCAGGAAGAAAGATTTCATGCAATGAAATTTTATGACTTTCTAAACGAACGAGGTGGAAAAGTTGTGCTGAAAAAAATCGATAAGCCCCAAACTGAATTTGAATCACCGTTGGATATTTTCAAAATTTCATACAAACATGAGCAATATGTTTCAGATTTAATTAACAAATTGATGGATTTGGCAATTGCGGAAAATGATCATGCGGTGAGAAGTTTTCTGAATTGGTATGTTGACGAGCAAGTAGAAGAAGAAGCATCTATGAGCAAAGTTGTGAATCAGTTGAAGTGGATAAACGGGCAAGGCAATGGTTTGCTGATGCTCGACAAAGAACTGGCAACAAGAGTATTTACTCCACCTGCTAAGTGAAAAATCAGACCACTAAACACCCCGAGTGAAATAAACAAATATAAGCATTTCACAAGGCAGGCACGGAATGACACGAAAGAAATATTTTATTGTAAGAAAAAAGTATGAACAACCTTATAAATAAATTTCGTGTTTTTCTGTGTATTTCGTGGTCAAAAAAAGAAATTAACCAGACCACTAAACACCCCGAGTGAAATAAAAAAATATAAGCATTTCACAGGGCTGGCACGGAATGACACGAAAAAGGAATATATTATGGAAAAGCAAAAATGTATCCACAAATTATTTCAAATAAATTCTGTGTTTTTTCTGTGTATTTCGTGGTCAAAAAATAATCCCAGGAGGATATTATGACAAAATTGAGAGAAATCTATTACTGTATAAAATGCGGTAATCTAATCGAAGTAAACAACGAAGGAGCAAGCGCTCTTTTCTGTTGCGGAGAACCAATGATCAAATTGGAAACACAAACCAAAGATGCTTCCACAGAGAAGCACGTTCCCTACATTGAAGAAACCGAGTCCGGCGTTTTGGTGAAAGTTGGTCAAAATCAGGAACATCCAATGATGGAAAAGCACTATATAAAATTCATCGAAGTTTTGACAGCTGATAAAGTTTACAAAGCAGAATTGAAGCCGGGAGATAAACCACAGGCAGAATTTCCTGTGAAAAAATCCGAAATCAAAGAAACGAGAGAATGGTGCAACTTGCACGGTCTCTGGAAAAGTTAAACACGAAAGGAATTAAAATGGAAGAACGAACATTTAACATGCCTTTATTAGGCGACGATTTCCCTGAAATTAAAGTGAATACAACTCAGGGACCAATGAACATTCCCGCAGATTTTAAAGGGAAGTGGTTCGTATTATTTAGTCATCCGGGAGATTTCACCCCTGTTTGTACTACAGAATTTGTGGCATTTCAAAAACGTTATGAAGAGTTTAAAAAATTGGATTGTGAACTGATCGGCATGTCCATAGATCAGGTATTTTCGCATATTAAATGGATTGATTGGATAAAGGATAATTTGGATATAGAAATTAAATTTCCAATTATTGCTGGGAACGATTCAATAGCAATGAAACTCGGAATGTTACATCCCGGGAAAGGAACAAATACTGTTCGTGCTGTATTCGTCGTTGATCCAAATGGAAAAACCAGAACAGTTCTTTATTATCCGCAAGAGATCGGTAGAAATTTCGATGAGATTCTGCGAGTGGTAAAAGCGCTTCAAATTTCTGATAATAAGAAAGTTGCTTTACCGGCAAATTGGCCCAACAATGAACTTATAAAAGATAGATTGATAATTGCCCCCGCCTCCGATGTTGCCACAGCAAATAAAAGAAAAATAAAAACCGATGAATATGAATGTTATGACTGGTGGTTTTGTCATAAAGAAAACGCGTAAATTATCTATCATAAATATAAGGAGCAGAATGGAATTTAAAGGAAGCAAGACTGCAGAAAATCTAATGAAATCATTTGCGGGAGAATCTCAAGCGAGGATGCGTTATAATTACTATGCATCCGTAGCGCGTAAAGAGGGTTTCCGACAAATTGAAGAGATATTTAACGAAACAGCGGACAATGAAAAAGAACATGCAAAATTGTTCATGAAGCAGTTAATTAAAAATGGCATGGATGGAAATGTTGTAGAAATAAACGCCGCTTATCCGGTTGCTTATGCCGCTACTTTGAAGAATCTGGAATATGCTGCAAATGGTGAAAATGAAGAATGGACAGAACTTTATCCAAACTTTGCAAAAGTAGCAGAAGAAGAGGGTTTTGAAGAAGTTGCCCAAACATTCAAGTTGGTTGCTCTCGTAGAAAAAAGACATGAAGAACGTTATCGTAAACTCTTGGAAAACGTAGCAAATCATACTGTTTTCAAAAAAGAGGGTAAAGTATTTTGGAAATGTAGAAATTGTGGGCATATTGTGGAATCTATCGAAGCTCCCGAAGTATGCCCGGTTTGTGATCATCCCCAAGCACATTTTGAATTATGGGTTGAAAATTATTAAAGGAAATATTCAAAGGAGTTAGTATGCAAAAGTATGAATGTGATGTCTGCGGATATATTTACGACCCCGCAGAAAATGATGATGTTAAATTCGGTGACCTTCCTGAAGATTGGACATGTCCCGAATGTGGTGTTGGTAAAGATATGTTCAGCCCGGTTGATTAAACTTAAATTGGAGTTGCGAGTATGTGCTCGTAACTCCAAATTTTTCAATGGAAATTTTATCAATGATGTATAAATTAATAATGAAAAGGAATCATTATGACGAAAGAAACATTAAAAGAAGTGATTGATTTTGCTATTGATCGCGAAAAAGAAGCAGTAGAATTCTACCAATACTTGCAAAAAAAGGTTAAATTCAAGAATCAAAAAAATATGTTGAATGATCTTGAGAAGATGGAAGAGGGGCACATCCTAATTTTGAAAAATTTGCTAAAGGGTGATTTTCTTAATTTGAAATTAAAAGAAATTCAAGATCTAAAGATTAGCGATTATTTAGTTGAAAAAGAACTTCAAGAGGATATGGATTATCAGGACATTCTTATTGTTGCTATGAAAAGAGAAGAATCTTCCCTAAAGTTATACAATGATCTTGCAACAGAAATAGACGAAGCAGACACTAAAAAACTTTTTCTAAAACTATCTGAAGAAGAAGCAAAGCATAAATTGCAATTTGAAACTCTTTATGATGAATATGTTTTAAAAGAAAATTAAAGTCATAAAAAAAATAATAAAAATGAATTTATGTAAATTTGTGGTTGAAAAATAAATAAAACTAAAGAAGAGAATGCGAAAAAATAATATTAGAAATGTTGCAATAATTGCCCATGTTGACCATGGGAAAACAACACTTTTGGACGGAATGCTGAGACAAAGCGGAACGTTCAGGAAAAATCAGGTGGTAGAAACGCGCGTGATGGACAATATGGATTTGGAGAAAGAGCGGGGTATTACCATCAGTGCTAAAAATACTGCTATTAATTATCATAATATAAAAATTAATATTGTTGATACTCCCGGACATGCCGATTTCGGTGGTGAGGTAGAACGCAGTTTAAATATGGTTGATGGAGCTATTTTGCTGGTTGACTCAAGTGAAGGACCTTTACCTCAAACCAGATTTGTTTTGAAAAAAGCATTGGCAAAGGATCTGCCGATTATACTTGTCATTAATAAAATTGATCGAAAAGACGCACGAATTGATGAAGTCTTAAATGAAGTCTTCGATTTATTCATAGAACTCGGCGCCAATGAAAAGCAGATTGAATTCCCAATATTATATACTCAGGCAACAATCGGTGAAGCCCACTTGAAATTGGGAGATAGCAATAAAGATTTGAAACCATTATTCGATAAAATCGTGAATGAAATCCCCGGACCTGAAGCAGATGATAATGAGCAACTTCAATTTCTGGTAACAAATCTTGACTACGATTCTTACGTTGGACAGATTGCTGTGGGAAGGTTGACAAACGGTTCGCTTGAAACGAATAAAAGATATACATTGTGTGCTAAAAATGATTCTTTTATAACTGTAAAACTATCAGCATTATATACATTTTTCGGATTAAAAAGAATATTGGTTGACAAAGCAGAAGCCGGTGATGTCATCGCTTTAGCCGGTATTGATAATATAAATATTGGGGATACAATATCTTCTCTGGAAAATCCAAAGCCTTTGCCCAGAATAAAAGTGGATGAGCCCACTGTAGCAATGATTTTCTATGTGGACACCAGTCCTTTTGCCGATGAGGGAAAATTTCTTACAACCCGTCATTTGAGAGAACGCCTTCAAAAAGAAACCCTTAGCAATGTTTCTATTCGAGTTACACCCGTCGAGAACAAAATCGATGCTTATAATGTGGCGGGACGTGGTGAATTGCAGCTGGCTGTTTTGATTGAAACAATGAGACGTGAAGGATTTTCATTAATGGCATCAAAGCCCAATGTAATTACCAAACAAATCAATAATAAATTGTTTGAACCTGTTGAGAGAGTGTTTGTAGATGTTCCCGAGGAATATGTCGGGGTTGTAACAGAAAAATTGTCTATAAGAAAGGGGCGTTTAATCAATCTGATGAATAATGGAAGCGGAAGAACAAACCTTGAATTTTTTATTCCCACTAGAGGATTGATCGGATTTAGAAGCCAGTTTCTAATAGACACAAAAGGAACCGGAGTCATGAATAACCTTTTTTATGATTACCAACCCTGGTTTGGGCAAATTAAGCATAGAATGAGCGGAACATTGATTGCAGATCGCCCCGGCAGAGTTTCTGCGTATGCTTGTATTGCGGCTGCTGATCGAGGTGAACTGTTTGTGGAACCGGGAACAAAAGTATATGCGGGTATGATCATTGGTGAAAGAAATCGAATGATAGATTTGGAAATAAATATCACAAAAGAAAAAAAACTGACAAATATGAGAGCCGCTTCATCGGATGCTACGGTTATTCTCCGACCTCCCCGTTCGTTAACTCTCGATCAATCAATTGAATTTATTTCGGATGATGAACTGGTGGAAGCTACTCCTCAAAAAATCCGCCTAAGAAAAATGGAACTTAATGCAACTACAAGAAATATTAATCGTAAAAGAGAAAACAGATAAAATTCAGGAAAAGAAGTGTTAAAAATTTTAGAGGATTCAGAAATGAGATCAATAGAGAACTTTACAAAATGAAATTAGTCAAAACAATCGCATTCTCGTTCCCAAGCCGCAAAAGATATTCTCGTTCCCAAGCC
>JAYEKN010000146.1:3805-9257 GCA_034661015.1 Candidatus Cloacimonadota bacterium | reverse complement strand
ATTCTCGTTCCCAAGCCGCAAAAGACATTCTCGTTCCCAAGCCCCTGCTTGGGAACGCATTTTTCTTCAAAGCCCCAGCTTTGAGAATGCCGCACCTAAAATATTTTCTTTTTTCGTATAAGGCATAACGCAAATACTAAAAGGAATTCATCCTTCTAATGCTTTGTCTGGTCTTCTTGTTCGCAAGCTTCCCGAAAGATTTCGTGAGAATGTAATTATAAGCTAAATATATTATAGATAATATACAACTTGATGTTTTATCTAAAATAAATCAAAAATAAAGGAAAAAAATGAAACAAAAATGGATATGCACAGTGTGCGGATATGTTCACGAAGGTGAAAATCCGCCGTAAAAATGCCCCGTATGTGGTGCAACTGCAGAAAAATTTGCAAGCTCGTGTAGATGCAGAATACGGCGCTACTAAAGGTAAAAAAGATTTGGCAACCCTTGCCAAAAAACTCGGATATGATGCAATTCACGACACGGTTCACGAAATGTGTAAAGATGAAGCACGTCATGGTAAAGCTTTTCAAGGTTTATTGAAAAGATATTTCTAAAAAAGAAAAGGAGAAACATAATGAGTATGTTTTGTTATCAATGTCAGGAGACATTGAAAAATGAAGGATGTAAAGTAAATGGAATTTGCGGAAAAAAAAGTGATGTGGCAAATTTACAAGATCTTTTGATCTATTCACTAAAAGGCTTAGTGATTTTCCGCTCAAAAGCACCATTGGAAATTCGGAAAAAATACAGAGAAACTTGCAATGATCTCGACAAATTCATCGTAGAAAAATTGTTCTCAACGATTACTAATGCAAATTTTGATAGAGCCTATTTCATCAAAGCGATCAAAGAAACGCTCAAAATGCGTGAGATGGGAAAAGAAAAAGTAGCAGAAATGGGAATTGATGCCGGAAAACTCGCTGAGCATGATGCAGCCACTTTCACCATCACCGATGAAAATATTGATGCTAAAGCAGCCACCGTGGGAGTTCTCGCTACAGAAAACGAAGATGTTCGATCCTTACGCGAACTTCTAATTTATGGATTGAAGGGAATGGCCGCTTATGCAGATCACGCAATGCGTCTCGGAAAAGAAGTTAAAGAGATCGTGATGTTTATCGAAAAAGCACTTATTTCCACTCTCAACGATTCTTTAACTGTGGATGATATGGTGGAATTGGTTTTAGAAGCCGGAAAATATTCTGTAGATGCAATGGCGATTCTCGATGCTGCAAATACGGAATCTTACGGACATCCCGAAATTACTGAAGTGAATATCGGCGTTCGTAAAAATCCGGCAATCCTAATCTCCGGGCACGACCTGAAAGATATGGAAGAACTCCTTGAACAAACCAAAGGAACCGGTGTGGACGTTTACACACACGGTGAAATGCTTCCGGCAAACTATTATCCCGCCTTTAAAAAATATGACAATTTTGTCGGCAATTATGGTAATGCCTGGTGGAAGCAGAATGTGGAATTTGAAAAATTTAACGGAGTAATAATCTTAACAACAAATTGTCTGGTTCCTCCGAAACCTTCTTATAAAGATCGTGTTTTCACCACAAACGAAGTCGGATTTGACGGTGTGAAACATATTGCTAACCCCGAAAAGGGAAAAGTAAAAGATTTTTCCGAAGCAATTGCTTTGGCAAAAACTCTTCCTGCTCCTACTGAAATCGAAACCGGGAAGATTGTAGGTGGATTTGCTCATCATCAGGTTTTGGCATTAGCAGATAAAGTAGTTGATGCTGTAAAATCAGGAGCAATCAGAAAATTTGTGGTAATGGCTGGATGCGACGGACGTCATAAAACCAGAGATTATTATCGCGAATTCGCTGAAAAACTTCCTAAGGATACAATCATCCTTACTGCTGGCTGTGCAAAATTCCGTTATATTAAACTCGATCTCGGTGATATTGGTGGAATTCCCCGCGTACTTGATGCAGGTCAATGCAATGACAGTTATTCACTCGCTTTAATTGCTCTAAAACTAAAAGAAGTGTTTGAATTTGAGGATATCAACGAACTCCCAATCGCATACAATATTGCTTGGTATGAGCAAAAAGCTGTAACAGTACTTCTGGCATTGTTGCATCTTGGAGTGAAGAATATCCATCTTGGACCAACTCTTCCCGCATTTATCTCACCGGCTGTGTTGAATGTTCTCGTGGATAATTTCAATATTAGTGGAATCACAAACGTGGATGATGACATTAAAAACATGATTGGATAATTATTGATTAATTGAGCAGCCTTCTGTAAATTTTTGGAAGGCTGCTCTCATTTGTTAAAATATTGAAGCGAAACGGAATTGTTCCCTGAACTCCGAAAACTTGGGATCGTTGATGGATGTTGTTTATCCTCGAGTCTTTTATTCACACCTTCCCAGTGGCTGATTGCGTAATCACCGACCATTACGGAAGTCTTGCAAATTCAACCATCCTTGAGGTCTGAAAAAGGCTCCCCAACGGACAAATTCCAAATAAGGATTATCAAGATGAAAAAGTATAAAGTTTCAGAAGAATGTATCGGCTGTAGAGCCTGTGTAGAAGTTGCAGGTGATAATTTTGAGATTAACGACAGCAATCGGGCGTATCTAAAACGTCAACCCAAAAATACCGATGAAGTTACAATGTGTGAAAAAGCTCTAAATGTTTGCCCCGTAAATGCTATTTCTGTTTATAAGGGTGAAGAAATGAACCGTCCCAATGTGATTTTGGCGAGTTCAAATATCAAATCAACTTTAGACAAACATCCGCAGTTAAAACCAGTGCTGTCGGATTTGTCCCCCAAATTTAAGCGGATGCAGAATCCGATGATGTATAATACCCTCGCTCGTTTTGCCAGTTTTAATGATGCAGCCAGAATGACCGGCTTATCGGTGTGTGAAATATTGCACACAATCAACGGCTATCTTGGTGTGGAAGATCAATTGCTGAAAAGTATGCCCGAATGTATCAAACAAATTAGCGATGCCATTGAGGATAAAAGTGTTAACATCACGTGGAAAGAAAACGAAGAACGCTACATTTACAACAGCAATACTGTCGAAGAATTAATCAAAAAAGTTTCTGAATTGGCACCGCAAAAAAATATCGTGATTATTTCTGTAGGAAAACCAAACGAATTATTAAAAGTAGCACACGGGCTGAATTTAATTTTTAATTTAGAAAAAACGAGAGAATATCGAATTTCCATTTTTAATCCCGAGAAGGAAGAAAAAATTGTTTCCTGGCAAGAACGAAAAGACCAGTTTGAAATTCTTGAAGTAAGAACAATGACCACCGACCCGTTTTATGTTATAATCAAAAAGGCTTATGAAATTCAGGAAGATAACGGATTCATTCTTATTCAGAATTTTGAACCGCTTCCCATTATTAATATGCTTTCGGAAATGGGATTTGAGCACCTTACCGAGCAAAGAAAATCAGGTGAATTTTGGATATATTTTCACAAAATGGTTATTGAAAATCCGCAAGAAAAAGTATCATCTTCAAAAATTGATGTTGTCATTCAGTCGGCGACGCCAGTTGCGTATCCGGTAATTATGAGGTTGCTCCAATCCCAAAAAATTAGAAAGAGTATTAATATCACAGAGCTCAAAGTGTGGGAAGAAACAGAAAAACATCTTGCCTGGATTACAAACGGAAAAGCGGACATCAGCTTTTCGGCACTCATTACATCGGCAAAATTACGAAACAGCGATATTAAAATCCCGGCACTTTTTGTTTGGGATAATTTTGTTCTGCTTACTCGCTATAAAGCAGACAATCTTGGAGATATTAAAGGAAGGGAAATCTATACTCCCCTTTTTGAAGAAGCACCACCTGCAAAAATTGCTAAATATTTAATTACAGCGAGTGGTTTAAACACCGATGATTTTAAGTTTGTTTTCGGAAAACCTTTTGGCAGACCGGAAGAAATTTACAAAGATTTTGTAACCGGAAAAGCAGATACGGTGATCCTTCGCGAACCGGAAGCCAGCTACGCTATAAAAATTATGAAAGATAGGGGTGAAGAAATTTCCATCATATCTTTCAATAAAATTTGGAATGAAATAAATCCCGGATTTGGTAGCTTCCCTAACGCAGGTTTAGTGTTAAAGGGTGAATTTGCCCGCAAACATCCCGAACTAACAAAAGTGTTTTTGGAAGAATTGAAATCTGCAATTAATTGGGTAAACGAAAACAGAATCGCAGCTGCAAAACTATCGTTTGATCTGATGCATCAACCTGTTGACAGAATTGAATTGTTTTTGGACCGAGTTAATTTTGAATTTATGGATGGTGAAAAATTAATTTATAAGGTGAAACAGTATTTTAAGATCCTTAACCGGCATAATATTGCAGAAGTAATAATTGATGATGATTTTTTGGATATTTTCAGAATTGATAAGAAATTATAATATCAATAAATTATTCAAAGATATGGATTACTTTGCTGATGAAAAAAATTATTTTTTTTAATTTTACTTTACTACTTTATTAATCGAAATTGAAAATATTAAGGAATGTTCACATATTTAAAAAGGAGATGACCAAAATGAAAAACATACTCTTGTTTAGTCTCACAATATTCGTTTTATTTTTATCTGTTCAGGCAGATGGATTTTCAGAACAAGAATATAAGTTATATGATTCAGCCACCGGACAAGCACTTTCATTACTCGAAATGGCTGACCGACTTGCAGATTATGATGTTGTCTTTTTCGGTGAGTATCACGATGATGCGCTTATTCATTCTATTGAGAGTGAAATTCTGCCGTTTCTGTATGCAAAACGAGCGGATATGGTGATATCTATGGAAATGTTTGAGCGAGATGTTCAAAGTGTGGTTGATAGTTTTCTCACAAGTCAAATTGCCGAAGACCGATTTCTGCAAAAATCCAGAGCATGGCCAAATTATATTAGCGATTATAAAAATATCGTTGATTTTGCCGTAAAAAATAATTTGGATGTAATTGCTGCAAACGTTCCCAGAAAATATGCTGCCCTGATAAACAAAAAGGGTATTAGTGCCTTAGATTCGATTCCTGAAAATGAAAAGAAATTCACTGCTAAAGAATTGAAAGTTTTGAATAACGATTATAAAATAAAATTTATTGAAACGATGACTGCAAATATGAAAAGCGGATCTTCAAAACGAATGCCTATGATGCGGAACAGTTTTGATAAAATTTATGCTGCTCAGTGCCTGAAAGACGACACAATGGCTGAAAGTGTTTTTCAATATTTGCAATCAAATCCCGAAAAATTTATCATCCATTATAACGGTGATTTTCATAGTGCGTCCCATCTTGGAACGGCAAATAAGCTGAGACTCCTTGATAAAAATTTGAAAATTGCGGTTATATCACCGGTTTCCATTCCTGAGGGAGAAGAAATTAATTTTGTATCCGACGCTAAAGATCAAGGTGATTTCTTAATGATTTTACATAGAAAGTGA
>JAYEKN010000146.1:0-3705 GCA_034661015.1 Candidatus Cloacimonadota bacterium | reverse complement strand
ACTCCTTGATAAAAATTTGAAAATTGCGGTTATATCACCGGTTTCCATTCCTGAGGGAGAAGAAATTAATTTTGTATCCGACGCTAAAGATCAAGGTGATTTCTTAATGATTTTACATAGAAAGTGATTTAAGATAGTTAAGTGGAAAATCTTGAGTTAAGTTCCGTTTTTTTGAAATTGACTTAAGATTTTCCAAGGCGCTGATATTACACTTTTTACAAAAAAATTTTATCTTGCGAAAATCGATTTTTTCAGCGTGATGTTGTTTATCACATTCATCTGCGTCGAATTTCTACTTTACAGACAGACACTAATTGCATTTAAACCGTTCCGCCAGTAGGCGTATCTATGGATAAAACGATTAGAATCCATTTTTCAAATAGGACTCATAAATGCTAATATTATATTTCGTAAAAAAACTATAGATCAAATTTGACATTCACGAAAATAAACTTATCGTATTGGTAACACATCTGTAATGAGTGCAAATATGAACAAAGAGCAAAGAGTTTTAGAAGAACATAGGATTAAACCTACATTTGAAAGGTTAAGTATTCTCAAATACTTAACCTCGCATTCAGGTCATCCCTCCGCTGGGGTGATTTATAGTACAATTAAGGAGAAAATTCCAACGATCTCCAAAACAACTGTATATAATACCTTAAAAACTTTTATAAAGAATGATGTAATCTGCTCATTTTCAGGTCCTGACGGTGAGATTCATTATGACATTCAAACTACATCCCATTATCATTTGTATTGTAAAGTATGTAAAAAATTTTACAATTTGAATTTAAATTGTCCCCGATTCGAAAACACAACTATTGAAGGGCATAAAATTGAGAACTTTCATGGTTATTTTACCGGAATATGTAAAAAATGTCTTGAGGATTTGTAAATTTAGTCAATATACAAAGAGCGATGCACTTTAATAAAATCTGATAATAATTTTGTAAAAATAAAAATAAAACTAATAATTACAAGGAGAAAAATGGAACATCTAACAAAAGAAACATTCAAAACGAAAATATTCAACTATGAAAAGAATAAAGAATGGAAATTCGCAGGTGAATTACCGGCAATAATTGATTTCTATGCTGACTGGTGTGCTCCCTGCAAAATGGTAAGTCCAATACTGGAAGAGCTATCCCAAAAATATGATGGTATAATTGATATTTACGAAATAGATACTGGAGCAGAGCAAGAATTAGCTGCAATTTTTCAAATTCAAAGCATACCCTCAATCCTCTTCATTCCAAAAGACGGTCAACCGAAAATGTCTCTTGGCGCTTTGCCAAAAGGTCATTTCGAAAAAATCATACAAGCTGAGCTTCTCAAAAATTAAAGTTCAAAAAACCTTGCGGATTGTCGAAGAGTTCCGTAGAAGATTAGCCTTCGTAATTTTTCACCAAAAACATTATGCGAGAAAGATTTGCGGATAATAAACCAACTTTAAGGTGCTTGGTAAGTTATATTCGGAGATGAAACATTTCATCTCCGAGCAGAGATTTTTTTAAGGAGAATTAAAATGAAAAAAACATTTATTACAATTGCGGTTTTTTTTCTGATGCTAACTTCCTGTTCTGCTCAGGAAGAAAAACCAAACAAGGACATCGTTCCCGAACATTTAACCACAAAAACATTCAAAGAAAAAATTTTCAATTATGAGAAAAACAGGGAATGGAAATTTGAAGGTAAGTTGCCGGCTATCATAGATTTTTATGCAGATTGGTGTGCCCCCTGCAAAAGAGTGGCTCCGGTTATGGAAGAACTTGCTGTAGAATATGAGGGAGAAGTTAACATCTATAAAGTGGATACCGCATCCGAAAGAGAATTGGCATCTGTATTTAGAATACAAAGTATCCCGTCAATATTGTTTATTCCAATAGAAGGGCAACCGACTATGGCAAAGGGTGCTTTGCCAAAAGACACGTTTGTAAAATTCATTAACGAGCATCTTTTGGAAAATGATCTAAAAGTAAAAAGTGAAAAAACCGAAAATAACACGAATGAATAATGCTTGATTGTCTGCAATTTATACTTTGTGGAACATAAAAGTGGTTTTAGGGTTGGTAATAACGATTTGAATATTGCCAACCCATTTTTCATTGAAATGGATGAGATGAAATTAGTTGTGCTAAATTAATAAATTGAGAATATTTGTTTAAATTATTGATCTAGTATTAATAAGAAACTTTTTAGTATTTCCAGACGATTTCACTCTGACTACATCTGAAAGAAGGTGTTAAAATGATTTGCTTTCCTACCAAAAAGTCATTCCGTGTTTAGGAAAATCTTGACATATAATGGGCAAAATCAAGTGGATTAAACTCTATTCAAATTATGAGAAAGTGCAATTTATAATTATTGAATTGAATTAAAAATATTATGGAAAGAGAAATAAAGTTTTCCACATGCAAAAATCATATGTTTTATCCAAAACAGAAATAGTCCTTTAACCATGAAATACAAACTTATTATTTTCGATTTTGACGGAACTTTAGCGGATACATTCACTTGGTTTGCAAATGCCGTGGATAAAGTTTCAGATAAATATAATTTCAAAAAAGTTGATAAAAGTAATCACGAGATATTTAGAAACTTCGATGCAAAAAAATTAATAAAATTTCTGAATGTACCTTTATGGAAAATACCATTTATCTCAAAATATATGAGAAAAATGATGTCTAAGGATGTTAAAAACTTGTCCCTATTTCAAGGTGTAGATTTGCTTTTAAAAAAATTATCTGATAATGCCGTAACCATAGCTGTTGTAAGTACAAACTCAGAAAATAATGTCCGCAAAATTCTTGGTCCACAAAACACTGCTCTAATAGACAATTTAAGATGCGGTGTGTCTATTTTTGGGAAAAAGAAAAAATTGAAAAAGATTATAAAAAAAAGTGGTATTTCCCCTAATCAAATAATATATATTGGTGATGAAATTAGAGATTTACAAGCCGCTAAAAGTGTAGGTTTAGCATTTGGAGCTGTATCCTGGGGTTATAATACCATTGAATCAATTAAAGCATATTCTCCGCAGGAAGTATTTGAAAGTGTTGATGACATTTTTGACAAATTGTTAGCTGGGTAATATTGAGTGGGGTTGGTAAAATTATTTACCAAGAATTGAGATATTTTTTAAAATATCACCAATCAAATCGGGAAAAGAAGTAAAAAAATGGGGTGGATGACGGGATTCGAACCCGCGACAGCCGGAACCACAATCCGGTGCTCTACCGCTGAACTACACCCACCATATGGAAAGCTATTGAAAAAATCAAAAAGCAAAATTACTAAAAAATGGTCGGGGTGCCGAGATTTGAACTCGGGACCTTTTGACCCCCAGTCAAACGCGCTAACCGGGCTGCGCTACACCCCGAAATTGAGATAGTTTTTATTTTCGGCATGTAAATTCCAGTCAAGTTTTTCAAAAAAATGCAACCCCTTTTCTGATTTTAATAATCAATTCATAACTATAGTTAAACTGCTACAAGATTTTTCAAAATAAAATTCCAAAAAAGTTGACTTCAAACGTGATACAACAATAAAAAATAAAAAAAATCGGGAGTGATATCATGAAAAAGTCTGTTAATGATATTGAAGTATCTAATAAAAAAGTTTTAGTCCGGGTGGATTTTAATGTACCCCTTGATGCTGAACAAAAAATTAATAATGACAAAAGAATAAAATCTGCTCTTCCAA
>JAYEKN010000145.1:12825-15808 GCA_034661015.1 Candidatus Cloacimonadota bacterium | reverse complement strand
TTCCTTTCTTTCTGTTGACTGAGTCTCATTCTCAATCAATTGATTCAGTTTGATTTTAAAGTTTATTTGATATTGTCTTTTATTTTCAAACGGTAATCATAAAAAAAGCAGTTGCGGGCTGCTAACTGCCAAATTTACAAAATCAAATTCAACAATCCTCCTACCAACAATGTTGCAATTATCATAATGAGGGCAGATTTTATCATATCTTTAATTCCCAGTTCTTTGATCAGTACCGCAAAAGTGGCGATGCAAGGGAAATACATAGTGAGCACAACGGAAGCGATAACCATCTGCTTCATAGTAAGTCCGAGAGGAACGAGCATGCCGACCGCAACATCTTTACGCAGAAAACCGATTATCAATGCACCTACAGCGGTTTTTGGTAATCCCAGAAGACCGGTTACAACCGGAGCGGTTACTTCACCTACAAATTGGATAATTCCGAGGGAATAAAGAATATTTACGACCAAAACTCCTAAAAGGACGAATGGCACGGCTTCTTTGATAAACCAGACAACTCGCATCAATATTTTTTCCAACAATCCTTTAAAATACGGAAGACGATAAGGAGGGATTTCCATAAAAATTTCGGGGCTCTCACCCTTGACTGTTTTATTGAGAATAAACCCCAGAATTATCCAGACAACAAGTAAAGTTCCGAAAACCATAAAAAGAGCTTTTGCTCCGTATTCACCTACCAACCCGAAAACCATGGCGATTTGTGCCATACAAGGAACAGCAATCGCCATCAAGGTAGCGGCAATGAATTTTTCTCTTCTCGTTTCCAAAATACGCGTGCTGAGAGCACCGGGCACATTGCAACCGATACCCAAAAGCATAGGAATTATTGCAAGCCCGTGAATGCCAACTTTATGCATAAAATTATCAACCATTATTCCAAGTCGGGGTAAATAGCCTGAATCTTCGAGAAAACTAAGCACGAAATAGAAAGAAATAATATACGGCAAAACCATAGCGATAGGTACGAAAAGACCAGTTGTGAGAATGCCGAGAGATTCTGTGAACACGATCTCTCCTCCTATTAATTTGCCAATTAGAATGTCATGAACAAATCCACCGCTACCCAATAGAGCAGAAAGTTTCATCATAAGTGGTGCCCATAAATTACTAAATAATGGCTCGAAAACATATCCGATGAGCGATTCGCCTACGAATCTAATAATCGTAAAAGCAAGATATAAAACCAAAATTGCAATTGGAAATCCGGTTATGGGATGAATGGAAGCATCACCCAAGGTTTCCAAAAATGTATGATGGCGATGCGTGAGGATTTGGCTATTTTCCACTATCTCTCCGATAAATTTCCATCTATCAGACTGGTCAAATTTAATTTTACTAATTTTGGCTTTTGGAATTTCTTTGACTAATTCCTTGATTCCTTCGCCGGTTATGCCGCAGGTTGTAACAATCGGCACATTGAGTTCTTTTTGCAATTGATCAATGTTAATGCCAACGCCGGTATGCTTTGCTTCATCCCAGAAATTAAGCACAATAATCATTGGAATATTTTTCTCTAAAAGTTGAAGAGTGAGATTAAGATTTCGTTCCAAATTTGTAGAATCAATCACATTCAGAATAATACTATCTTTCTTCTCTATGGCTTCATCCAGCATCTTGGTAGCAACTTCTTCGGCTTTTGAGGTGGGTTCCAAAGTATAAGTTCCGGGAACATCTATTACATTAACTTTTTTATTATCAATATTTAATTTACCTTCTGTAAACTCCACTGTAGTGCCCGGGTAATTTGAGGCGATTACTTTCACACCGGTCAAGCGGGAAAATATTACACTTTTTCCCACATTCGGGTTACCCATTAAAAGTATTTTATCCATAAAATTTCATTCCTTTCATTGGGAATTTTAGCTCTTTTTTATTTTTATTTTTTGAGCCATACGGTATCCAAGTGCTATTTGAGTGCTTCCCACTTGGATAGAGATTGGACCCCGCATATATTGCGAGCTGATTTTCTTAACTGAAACTCCTATACGAATTCCAAGATTATCCATTTTTTGTTGCATTTGATTTCCGCCTACTATTTTCTCAATTATTGCACGTTCTCCAGATTTCAATTCCGTTAGATTCATTATTTCCTTTCTTCGTCCTTTTGACATTCGGAACATATTCCACAAATTCTCATAGTATGCCCTGTCATTTTGAAATTATTGTCTGTACAAATTTTTTTTTGTATTTTTTCTATTTCTTCAGAATAAAATTCGATTATTTTGCCACATTTTTCACAAATCATATGATCATGGTGAGAATATCCTATAATATTTTCATAGAGATGCTTTCCACTCTTAAGCTGAATTTTGGAAACCAAGCCACTTTTTTCCAATATTTCCAAGGTGCGGTAAACAGTTGCCCGTGATATATCCTTTCCGCTTTGTTTCAAATCAATATAAAGGTTATCAGCTGTAAAGTGGTTGTTTGAAGCAGACACTTTTTCTGCAATTGTCTGTCTTTCAACCGACCAGAGCATGTTGTGTTTGCCCATATAAACTTTTAGATTTTCCAAGAATATATTTTTCATATTTACTCCAAATAAGATTGAGACACATTCTCAAATAGGTAAAATAGTTGTCAAGTTTGGAGTAAAATTTTTAAATAAAATATCCACCTGCCTCGTGTAATGCTTTTATCTGTTTTATTTATCCCGCCTGCCCAGTGAAATCTATTTTTTTCGATATTTCATTCGGGTGAAATGATTTTATCTTTTTTATTTATCCCGTGAAATGATTTTATCTTTTTTATTTCACTGGGATTTCACTGGGATTTCACAGGGGTGATATTTTATACATTTATGGCATTTTGGAGTAAAATATCCGTGATATTTTATACAACACTGCAACATCACGGATGTTGCACTCCAAAAACTTTTTTCCTAAAAATCTATTTTCACCCCGAGTTTGATTTTGTATTCACGATTTAGATTGCACTTCAAATTTTGAGAATAGCCGTT
>JAYEKN010000145.1:0-12725 GCA_034661015.1 Candidatus Cloacimonadota bacterium | reverse complement strand
TTATACAACACTGCAACATCACGGATGTTGCACTCCAAAAACTTTTTTCCTAAAAATCTATTTTCACCCCGAGTTTGATTTTGTATTCACGATTTAGATTGCACTTCAAATTTTGAGAATAGCCGTTATCAGACTTCCAAAATTTTTGCGAAAACTTAAATTGCAATGAATAATGCTTGCTTAGATTATATTTGAAGAGATAATAATAAAAAATTCCATCACCCTTGAAAATGGAATTCAACATCACCCCATCCAGATCGTTTTCATACATATAAAGCAGAATATCGCCGGTATGATATTCGCAAATCCGCAAATAATTTTTCATGTTTCTGTTTAATGTGAAACGTATTTCCTGATAAAACAGAACTCCAGTATCAAATTTATCTGCATTTAGAAAATTGTGAAAAGTGTATTCAGCTCTACATTTCAATTCAACTTTTGGATGAATTTCTCGGCTGTAGTCAGTACGAATCGTGTTTCTCTGAATATTGTAGAATTTGCTGATATCGTTGATGTTTTTTCTTTCTTCTGTAGTTTTTTGTTTGAAGTAAAATCTCAGATAGGAATTTTTCCATTTCTTTGTGAATTGAAAAAATAATTGATTTCCATACACGGGAAGCAATTTGTTATTTTCGTAAAAAGGAAGAGTGTAAATATCAAAATAAACGTCCACTCGAGATTTGATAAAAGGACGAAAAGAAAATCCATAGTAAATTCCTCTTTCATTATCAAATTCTCCGCGTGCATGAAATGGATTTCCGTGGAAAGACAAAAAATTTGTATCATAATTTCGGAAAATAATCAGAGATTTAAACAGATCTTTTTCCCAGAAAACTCCGGAAATGAAAGCGTTCCTGTTTTTATAAAATCCATATTCTCCAAAAAAATTAAAATTTTTCAGATAAATATTATAGTTCGCTCCAATCTTATCAGTTTGCCTAAATTGATTTGTATCAACAAATTCTTTGTTGAATTCCGAATGAAATGCGGTCAATCCGATTTTACTCTCAGAACCATAACCCAGATTAAAACCGTAGAGTTTTTCTCTTATTTGATCTTTTTTTTTCACTTCCGAATCTGTTCTGTGATAACCGGAAACATAGATGCTTTTAATTTTATTATTTTCGAGAGTAGCATCAAGGGGGTAATCGGAATAAAATGGGATAAGCGAGAAATTGTGAAAATCCATCCGGGTGGCAGCCCCAAACAGCGAGAAAGATTCGCTAGAACTCGTGTAAGGTTTTAAATATGTGGAATGTTTGATCGGTTGTCCAGTAGAGTTGCTTCCCATAGAAATTCCCAATTTTGATGCAAAAAATATTCCCTGTCCGATACTTAGTCTGTAATTTCCTAGCACGATACGTCTGAAAATTCCCATATTTTTCGCATAGACGGAACTGCCGAGATAATCAATTATACTTGTTTCTCCGGCATCTTTTTTAGCGAGTAAATTGAACTGGTAATTTTTCCAATTCAGCTGATATTTTTGATATAATTTCAGAGGATTTTCGTATTCTGTGCTTGAACTATATTCGTTCCTTAGCAGAGCCAAAAATTCTGCAGGGTGAAAATATTTATAACAAATATATGGGCTAATATCTTTTATCACATCCTTGGATATACCAGCGTTAAGAAGGGATTTTTTATTATTTAATTTATGATGTTTCCGATAATTTAGGATCTTTTGGGCTGATTTTGGAGAAATCCAAGGCAGCTGCAAAAGTTCATCAAATCCGACTTTATTTAGATCGAGTTTATTTTTTTGGAGATCATCAAGAATTTCGATCTGTTCGGTAATTTGATTTGTTTCAAAATCAAGATCAAGTAATTCTTCGTAGGTTTCCTCGGCTTGTAAAAAGATTATTTGAAAACAGGAAAACAAAAGCAGATAAACACAACATATTTTAGAAATCATAAGAGATCGAGATATAATGTGTTGGGTTCAAAATTTTATACGTTTTAATCCCGTAAGAAAAATTGAAATGAAACAGATTCAATTTTATACCTGCAGAAAAAACATCCGGTTCATTTTGAAATCCACTGAGCAGCCACACTCTTTTTATGGGACTATATGAAACGCCAAAATGAATAGAGAACGGATAATCCAGTTCTTTCACCACACTTGTGGCAATTTTCAATTTTTCAGAATGGTTGTAGCAAATGCCGGTTCTATTTTCCATCGGAAGTGTTTCCCCTTCCAAATCCATAAAAGTGAAATTCAAAAAGGATGAAAATATTTGAAATCGTCCGAATTTTGCATTGGCACCAAGGTCAAATTGCATGGTTGCACTATTCGAAAAATGAGTAACCGTTTTTTTTAAATATCGAGCGGATAAGCCAATCGTCAGGTTATGGATAACTTTGTAGTTTGATGATACAATAACAGTTTGTTCTTTATATAAATCGTTTCCAAAGTCTTGCAATCCAAGTGCAAAATTCAGTTTCTTCAGATTGAAATTTCCGCAAATATTTTTATGTGAGAGCCCTGATATTGAAAAAAGAGTATGAAAAGAAGTAGAAAAGGATGTGTTTTCTGAGAAAAGGGCAGGATTATAAAAAATAGTTGCTGGACCTGAACCTAAGATTGCAATGTTGGAACAAGCTGCGATTTCCGCGGAAGTAGGAAGTTGTAAAAAAGCAGCATTTAATCCAAATGAAACAAAGAACAAAGTGAAAATTACTGTTAAAATTCTCATAACACCTCCCCGATTTTAAAATTTAACTATTTTTTCATTCTTATAAGAACGTAATAAATATTGTACTTTTCGTCCTTCCATCTTTCCACAATTTCAATATCGTGCAGTTCAATGTTAATGTTCTCTATGGACATACTCATTCTGGTACCATCTGCTTCGAGTTCTTCTCCAAATTTATCCATACTTTTTTGCTTTGCCAAGCTCAAAATTGCATGATTTTCTGCATATTGCCACGAGCGTAATTCATCACCAAGAATATCACAATAGCCGATTGCATATATAAATTCATCATCCAGTGGTGGTTCTTTTGCCCATTCACATTCATCATCTAAATAGACCAGATCGCTTTTTTGTCCATTTGATGAATTTTTATCGGCAAAACACACAGCTACAAAACCTGTGGATGTGAAAGTATCCACTGGAGTATATTCATAAAAAAATTTGTCTGTAAATTTATCATTTTCAAAAATATGCACGTAGAGAGAATCATCCACGATGCTCATTCCTGCCGGAGTTTGAATGAACGTCTGACCACCTTTTACAAGGCAATATTGCAATTTCCCATATTTGTTAATAGCATTTTGTAAAGCAACATCAATGCTTTTGTCCTCATAATAATATTTTGCACTTAGTCCTGTAATCGTGTTTTGAGGTTGGATTAGCCAAGAGGGGTACTTCTTTTTGTTTATCTTATTGCTTTTTACAGATGCACAAGCAGAAATAGCTAATATTAATATAATTGCAAGCAAATTTTTCATTTTATAAAAATTTCGGGAAAGCAAATTGCTTTCCCGAAATTGTAAATAAGGATAAAAAAAGGTTAGTTTCCTTATTCCTTTTGTGATTTTTCAAAGTCTTTTACTTCTTTGTTCATCTCATCAAATGCTTTTGATGCCCGAAAACGTTCATACAAATTTTTGTTCTTTTTCACGCTTTTAACAATATTCGCTTTTAAATCATTTAAAGGGAGTTCCATTAAAACATAAGCACGATACTGTCCGCTGCTCTCGGAGTCGATTTCTTTCTTACTTATTCTGCTGCCGCTTAATGATTGGCTGGTTATTGACTTCATGGTTTGGCTAAAAAATTCATTCAATTCTGTATTATCGCCTGAACCGATTTCCTCTTCAAATTTTTTAGTTAATCCCTTAACTTTTACTTCTAACTGTTGTGCAATAGCCAGTCTTGCACCTGATTTTGCTTTGTCTATTGCAATCTGCATACGAGAAGATGTTGCAGAATTTGCAGCATATAGATAATCGGGATCTGAGGGAGCGTTTAAAAACCAGTCGGGAACATTATCTTCTTTTACCATTTTTTTCCCGCCACCGCAACCAAACATAGAAACTACGAATACCATGAGCAGAATAATTCCAACGATTTTTTTCATTTTTTCCTCCTTACAGGAAATTTGATTAATAAATCGTTTTTTTAAAGTTCATTCAAAACTTGTCAATTTTTTTGAGTAATTATAAACATGGTAACAAAAATAAAAAACAAACAAGGTATGATGGATGAAATTTGATAACGATAAAAGGATTGTAATGACCCTTGATGCCGGAGGAACAAATTTTGTTTTTTCTGCAATACAAGCCAACCGGGAAATTATCAAACCGAAAGCGGTTTCCGCTCAATATGAAAATTTATCGGATTTGCTTCATTTAATTATAAACGGTTTTTGGGGAGTTTATAAAGAACTCAGGGATAAACCTGCTGCTATTAGTTTTGGCTTTCCCGGTCCAATTGATGCACCAAAAGGTATAATCGGTGATTTGGAAAATATTCCATGTTTTCGCGGCGGGGTTGCTTTGGGACCAATGCTCGAAAACCATTTCGGGATTCCTGTTTTTATCAATAATGATGCTGATCTTTTTACTTACGGTGAAGCTATTGGGGGTTTATTACCAACCATAAATTCTAAATTGGAAATGACCGGTTCTTTGAAAAAATATAAGAACTTGCTCGGAGTAACTTTGGGGACGGGATTTGGTGGCGGATTTGTTCAGGATGGAAAAATGCTAATGGGGGATAATTCTTCTCAAGCAGAAATCAACAGGATGCGAAATGTCCTTTATCCAAATTGCAGCGTAGAAGAAAGCGTGAGCATTCGTGGTATAAAACGTGTTTATCATCGCGAATCAAAACTTGATAATAATTCCGAAATATCTTCCAAAGATATTTATGAAATAGGGATCGGAGAGCGTGATGGTAACCCGGAAGCTGCCAAAACTGCTTTTGAAGAATTGGCAACAGCAGCCGCAGACTCACTGGCAAATGCTAGCACTCTTTTCGATGGATTAGTTGTTCTTGGCGGTGGAATTTCGGCAGCTCACAAACTTTTTTTGCCAAAATTGGTAAGTGAGATGAATTCTAAATTCCGGAAAATGAACGGTGAAAATCTCGATCGTTTGGAAGTAGAAGTGTTTAATCTCGAATCGGATGAGCACTTGAAGCAATTTTTAAAAGGAAATCCGAAAGAAATAAAAATTCCATTTAGTGAGAAAACGATTGTGTATGATTCAAAAAAACGTATCGGAGTCGGAGTTTCCAAACTCGGAACCAGCTTTGCTGTTTCTCTCGGAGCATATGCCTTTGCTTTGGATAAATTAGATAATTTGAGTTAATTTAAATCGCAAATCTCAATTTATTTTGCTTAATCTTAAATTGAGCGATTCTCGTTTCCAAGCACTTTCTTGGGAAAGCAAAAACGAAAGATCTTTGCTTTGAGTTTCACTCCGTGGATACAATATAAATTATTTTACTATTTCGATGTTCTGGATAATTATATCTTCTTTTGGCCAATCCTGCATTCCCAAGGCGGAATTTACACCGGTTGGAACGTCTTTGATTACGTCAATTACATCCAAACCGACTGTAACTTTACCGAAAACCGCATATCCGTATCCATTTCCTTTATTTGTATGATTGAGAAAAACGTTGTCTTTTACATTGATAAAAAACTGAGAAGTGGCGGAGTGAGGTCTGCCGGTTCTTGCCATCGCTATTGTTCCTCTCTCGTTCTTCAAACCGTTTGTGGCTTCATTTTTTATAGGATCGTGGGTGGCTTCTTTGTGTTCGTTTTCCGGAGTAAATCCACCGCCCTGAATCATAAAGTTTGAAATAACACGATGAAAAATCAGCCCGTCAAAGAAATCCTCATTGATATAAGTGATGAAATTTTCAACTGTGATCGGCGCTTTGTCCCTATACAGTTCGAGGGAAATATTTCCCTTATTTGTGTGCATTATGATATTGATAGTATCCGCTTGAGTTTGTTCGTTTTCCACATTTACCTTCTTTTCGTTAATTTGATTATTTTCTGCAAAAATATTTCCTGTAATTAAAGCAATGACCAAAATTAATAAAATCTTTTTCAGCATAATTTCTCCAAATTTTTTATCATTTTTTTCATAATATCAATATTATGAAAATTTGTATAAACAATCCTCAATCTCGGTTATTATTGTCAATATTTTCAATTTCAGATTTCTTGACAGCAAAAATCTTATTTAGCATTCATAAATCAGAAAGGATTTTGAATGAAATCTAGTAATGGAATCAGAAATCAGTTTATACAGTTTTTTAAAGATAAAGGGCATGAAGTTGTCCGCTCCGCTCCGATAGTTCCGATTAACGACCCAACTTTGCTTTTCACAAATGCAGGGATGAACCAGTTCAAAGATATTTTTCTCGGAAAAGGAACGAGAGAATATTCGCGTGCAGTTAACTCTCAGAAATGCCTGCGTGCCGGCGGAAAACATAACGACCTTGAGGAAGTGGGCAAAGATGATTTTCATCATACGTTTTTCGAGATGCTTGGAAATTGGTCGTTTGGGGATTATTATAAAAAAGAAGCAATAAAATGGGCGTGGGAACTTATAACTGAAATTTGGCAAATTCCAAAAGAAAAACTTTTTGCTACTGTTCATTATGATGATGCGGAAGCATTTGAATTGTGGCAAACGGAAACAGATATTTCTCCTGAAAACATTTTAAAATTCGGCGATAAAGATAATTTTTGGGAGATGGGTGATACCGGTCCTTGCGGACCATGTTCCGAAATTCATTACGATAGAGGGGTAGAACATTGCTCAAAAATAATGGAAAATAACCATGTTTGCGAGGTTAATGGTGATTGTGGAAGATTTGTGGAAATATGGAATCTTGTTTTTATTCAATACAACCGATTGGGAGATGGAGAGCTAATTAATTTACCACAAAAGCATGTTGATACCGGTGCTGGCTTTGAGCGTCTTGTGGCAATTATTCAAAATAAATATTCAAATTATGAAACAGATCTTTTCATGCCAATTCTCAGGAAAATCGAGGAACTGTCCGGCATGAAATACGACGATAATCCACGTGCTTTTAGAGTTATTGCAGATCATATTCGCGCTCTGTCTTTTTCCATTGCAGATGGAGTGTTGCCGTCAAATATTGGGAGGGGTTACGTAATCAGACGAATTCTCCGTCGTGCATTTCGCTATGGGAGATTGCTAAATTTCAAGCAACCATTCCTTTACAAACTTTTTGATGTTGTGCTTGAAGTGATGGGAAAACATTTTCGAGAATTACAGGAAAAGCAAGATCACATTAAAATGACTATCCAAGCAGAGGAAAAACGTTTTAATATAACCCTTGATACCGGAATCGAAAAATTCAACGAGATCGTTTCCGGTTTGGAGGTGGGTTCGATAATTTCCGCTAAAGATGCTTTCAAACTTTATGACACCTACGGATTCCCCCTTGACCTTACTCGTATAATGGCAGAAGAAAGAAATCTGAATGTTAATGAAAAAGGCTTTGAAATAGAGATGGAGCAGCAGAAAGAACGTACTCGCGAATCATCAAAATTTGATATGGGAACAGAGAAAATTAAGAATCTGGGGATACAAAACAAGGCAAAGACAAAATTTGTAGGTTACAGTGCCGATAAAATAGTTACACAAATCAATCATTTTTTTAAAGATGAAGAAAACAACGTGATTATTGTGCTTGAGGAAACTCCGTTTTATGCTGAATCCGGTGGACAAATCGCAGATACCGGAAAAATTTATAACGATAATTATGAGTTTTATATTCAGGACGTTCAAAAAGAGAATGGGGTTTATTATCATTTTGGCAAACTGGTATTCGGCGAATTTCAAGAAAATAATGAAGAGGTCGTTGCAGAAGTTGATCTGGAAAAAAGAAAAGATATTTCCAGAAATCATACCGCAACTCATCTTTTGCATGCGGCTTTGCGAAAAGTTCTTGGGAAGCATCTTCACCAAAAAGGCTCCTACGTCTCCGCAGATAGAGTGCGTTTTGATTTCACTCATTTCCAACCCGTAACTAAAGAAGAATTGGATGAAGTGGAAGAAATTGTTTGTCAAAAGATTCTGAAAAACATTAAAATCAATTCGTATTACGACGATTTGGAAAATGCAAGAAAAAAAGGTGCTATGGCTCTGTTTGGTGAAAAATACGACAAGGAAGTGAGAGTGATAGAGATTGGTAAATTTTCTCTTGAACTTTGTGGAGGGCTTCATTGCAATTCTACCGGGGATATAGGCTTCGTTAAAATTATTTCGGAAAGTTCCATTGCATCGGGAGTGCGTCGAATTGAGGCTGTTAGTGGCAAAGGAGCTTATAAGCAAATAAAATCCACAGAAGAAGTTCTTGAAAATATTCTCATTGCTTTGAATTCCAGCAGCGAAGATGCAGTTAAGAAAATTCAAAATATTGAATCTGAAAACAAAAAAATGCAAAAAGAACTGGCAAAATTTGAATTGCAAAATATAAATAAAACGTTGGATAGACTAATCAAAAATGCAAAAAAAATTGATGGGTTCAAAGTTGTTGCCGGACGTATTTCAGCAAATGATTCGGGACAAATGCGAGATTCCGCAGACCAAATAAAGAGGAAGATTAGAAGCGGAATCGGTATCCTTTTTTCAGTGATTAACGGGAAAGTTTCCATCATTTGCACGGTAACAGATGATTTGAAAAATAAATATCCCGCAGGGAAAATCGTCCGTGAGGTTGCTAAAATAGTTGATGGTAAAGGTGGCGGAAAACCTGATATGGCAATGGGTGGCGGGAAACATGTTGATAAAATAGATGAAGCAATAAAAATGGTTAGTAAAATAATTTTGAACATTGAAACATCATAATGGTTTAGATATTATAAATATAAAAAAGCAATTATCCTGGAGGATAAATGAAAGAATCACGAATTGAAGAAGTCGTATCTGTTTCTTATCTGCAATCAATTTTTAGAGAGATGAAAAAATACGATATTTCGAGCCTCTCTGTAAATAATAGAGGGCAGAGTTTCGAAATTAAAACAAATTTGGGAGACAGCAAATCGGAAATTGTAGAAAAACTTTCAACTCAAGATACTCGGCAAAATGACAAAACTGAAAATCAGGAAAAAATTACTGATATTGAAAATAGCGCAGTATCAATAGACGAAGAAACCCACGACGATAATATTCATGAGATCAAAACCCCAATCGTGGGAACTTTTTACCGCTCTTCTTCACCTGAAACCGCCCCGTTTGTAGAAGTTGGTTCAAGAGTTAAAAAGGATCAAACCCTCTGCATTGTGGAAGCCATGAAAGCCATGAACGAAATACAATCGGATGTTGATGGCGTAATCGAAGAAATATTGGTCGCAAACTCAAATATGGTTGAATTTGACCAACCTCTTTTTAAAATACGACTCGGCGATTAATGTTTATCCAAACATGTTGATTTTCGCACTCTACAGATGGTTTAGCTCGGGGAAGATTCTCTGGCAAAATAGATAAGAAAAGGTGTTTCACAGGATATGCGTGATGGTCGCCAATTAATCAACCATTGCGAAAGTGTGGGTAAAACCGGTAGAATCTTGCAAAGTATCCAACCGTTTAAACTGCATCCGGAAACCATACCAGTTGGGAGAAAAGTAATTCAACGGCATAAATTCGCAAGGTTTTGTAGTGTTCTCTGTTTCTGAATTAAAAAATATTAAACATCAATAAAGGAAAGATAAGATTAATCATGATAAAAAAAATATTAATTGCTAATCGGGGAGAGATTGCAGTGCGAATTATTCGAGCTGCTCAAGAACTTGGGATTAAAACCGTAGCAGTTTATTCCAAAGCGGATAAAAACGCTTTGCATGCTCGTATTGCGGATGAAAAAATATGTATCGGGGAATCTCCCTCCAAGAAAAGTTATTTGTACTACCAAAATATTCTCGGGGCGGCTTGTGCTTCCCATGCAGATTCGATTCATCCCGGTTATGGTTTTCTGGCGGAAAATGCAGATTTTGCTGCAGCCTGTAAAGCTCTTGATTTGATATTTGTCGGACCGGAACCGGAATCAATGCGGTTGATGGGGGATAAATCTTCTGCAAAAAAATTTATGCAGAAAGCGGGTGTGCCGGTTGTACCAGGATCTGATGGAGCAGTAAAAAATCTAAAAGAAGCCGGAGCAATTGCGGATAGGATCGGTTATCCGATTATGATAAAAGCTTCTGCCGGTGGTGGAGGTAAAGGGATGAGAATTGTAAATTCTGAAGATGAATTGGAGAGTAATTTTCGAAATGCCACCCAGGAATCAATAAATGCTTTTGGTTCCGGTAAAATGTATCTCGAAAAGTATATCCCGAATGCCAGACATATTGAAGTGCAAATAATTGGGGATAATTACGGAAATATTGTTCATCTTTTCGAAAGAGAATGCTCAATTCAAAGAAATCACCAAAAACTTTTGGAAGAATCTCCTTGCCAAATATTATCAGAGAAACTAAGAAATGAAATTTGTCAAATTGCCGTAACTGCCGCAAAAAATGCAAAGTATCATTCTGCCGGAACTGTTGAATTTATTTTCGATGTTGATACAAATAAATACTATTTTATGGAAATGAACACCCGTGTCCAAGTGGAACATCCGGTTACCGAGATGGTTACAGACGTGGATATTGTTAAAGAGCAGTTGAGAATTGCCTCAGGAGCAAAACTCAGTTTTGTTCAGGAACAAATCCATCATCTCGGGCATGCCATCGAGTGCAGAATAAATGCAGAAGATTGGGAACATAATTTTCGCCCCTCTCCAGGGATAATTGCAGAATTTATACAGCCGGGAGGTCCGGAAATTCGGGTTGATTCAGCTTGTTTTGCCGGCGAAACAATTCATCCTTACTACGATTCCTTGATTGCAAAAGTAATTTCAAAAGGTAAGACAAGGGAAGAAGCGATCTCGAGAATGAAGAGAGCTTTGAATGAATTTTTCATTTCACCCATTCATACGACGATCGGATTCCACAAAAAAATATTGAATCATCCAAAATTTAAAACATCGGAAATCACCACCCAATTTATTCGGAAATATTTAAATGATTGATCAATTATTAAGATAACGAGGTAAATATGAGAAAACTTTTTTCAAAATGTCCAAAATGTAAAACTACTCATTTTATAAATTTTTATGCTAACAAGAATTTTATCTGCCCGAATTGTGGTTATCATTTTCAAATGAGTCCGGTTGAGCGGATAAAGTTGTTGACCAAACCGAAGAAATCCACAGAACATTTTAAAAATTTGCGAAATATTGATCCGCTGCTTTTTCAAGGATACAAAATGAAATTAAAAAAAGCGTATCGAACGAGTGGAAATAAATCCGGCGTTAAAGTTGTTACCTCCCAAATCGGACAACATGAAGTTGTCCTCGCGGTTATGGATACGAATTTTATGATGGGAAGTATGGGAGCGGTTGTTGGTGAAAAAATAACACGTGCAATAGAATTGGCAACTAAAGAGAAATTGCCTCTAATCATCGTTTCCGGCTCCGGTGGAGCTCGTATGCAGGAAGGCGTGATTTCCTTGATGCAAATGGCAAAAACAAGTGCTGCTCTCAAACGCTTTTCAGATGCCGGATTGCTATTTATCTCATTATTAACTCACCCGACAACCGGGGGAGTTAGTGCTTCTTTTTCATTTCTTGGCGATATAATTATAGCAGAACCGGATGCCTTAATTGGTTTTGCCGGACCAAGAGTGATTCGTCAAACTATTGGGGCAAAGTTGCCGGATGGTTTTCAACGTTCGGAATTTTTACTTGAAAAAGGAATGATTGATGCAATTTTATTGAGAGATGATTTGAAAAATACGCTTGAAAAGATTCTGGACTTACATCATCAAAATGATACAAATTGGGAATGTAAGATGGGTGAAGATTTAAATAATTTTCACCAAAAGTATTCGATTATGGAGACAGTGTCTTTGGCAAGAGAGATAAAAAGACCCAAAACCGCTGACTATATAGATTTGATATTCTCGGATTTTGTTGAACTGCATGGCGATAGAAAATTTGGCGATGACCACGCTATGATTGGGGGAATTGCATCATTTCAAGGAATACCGGTAACAATTATCGGGCAGCAAAAGGGGAAAAAAACCACCGAGAATGTTTATCGGCATTTTGGCATGGCTCATCCTGAGGGCTATAGAAAAGCATTGCGTTTGATGAAACAGGCAGAAAAATTTGGGCGTCCAATAATAAATCTGATTGATACTCCCGGAGCATATCCGGGAATCGGAGCAGAGGAACGAGGGCAAGCAGAAGCAATTGCAGTCAATTTGAGAGAGATGTCCGGGCTCAAAGTTCCGATTATCAGTATTGTAACCGGTGAAGGTGGCTCGGGTGGAGCCCTTGGAATCGGGGTTACTGATAAAATTCTGATGCTGAAGAATGCAATTTATTCTGTAATTTCACCTGAAGGATGTGCTTCAATTTTATGGAAAGATTCAAGCAGATCCAAAGAAGCTGCTGAGTCTTTGAAAATATCGGCTTTTGATCTCCTCAAAATGAATCTTATTGATGAAATAATTAACGAGCCGGATGAGGGAGCCCATACAGATTATAAACTAACGGCAAAAAATATTTCGGCTGCAATTAAGAGAAATTTGGCATGCCTGCTCACAATGAATATTCAAGAGTTGCTTGAACAACGTTATCAAAAATATCGTTCTATTGAATTTTACAAGGAAAAATAAAGTC
>JAYEKN010000144.1 GCA_034661015.1 Candidatus Cloacimonadota bacterium | reverse complement strand
AAAAAATCGGACAAATTATCTTACGCCATTTATGGCGTTTTGGAGTAAAATATCCGTGATATTTTATACAACACTGCAACATCACGGATGTTGCACTCCAAAAAGTTTTTTATAAGGGCGTGAACGCCCTGAATTATTTTGTTTGTTTTTTTCCCCAGCCATAAATGGCTAGGCTATTGAAAAAACAATTAAAAAATCAGCCAGTTGGCAGACAAGTTGTAAAATTGAAAATCACGGGTAAAACAAATTTGAGGAACGCTATTTCCGTTTTTTTTACTTTTCACTTTTTTAATCGCTTTGTATTATGATGTCCTTACCCTCGCAAACTCAAAGCTGGGGCTTTGAGAAAAATTGCGTCTCCCAATCCGCCAGCTGGCGGATGGGAACGAGAGATGATATTCGGGCTGTTGAACGAGAGATTGTGTAAACACTTCTGAGGATTTCCCGTTTGTTAATCCTATCGAATGGACCGTTACAGTACCCATCCTAAGCAGTGCCGAAAGTGTGTCGGAACCTTGGGATTTACCGCCCTTTAATCCATACATTTTTGTTGGTAATATTTCTCATGAAGTTTATCTGCTTTTTTCTATTCCAATTTTTGGACACAAATTTTTAAACGCACATTTTGAGCAAAAAGGGGAAATTGGCTTGCAAATATTTTGCCCATAAGAAACCAGATAATCATTATAGATTTTCCAGAATTTTGTCGGTAGTTTTTTTCTGAGAGCCATTTCGGTTTTGAGGGGTGAATTCGTCCTTACGTAACCCCAGCGATTAGAAATCCTGTGAACATGTGTATCCACACAAATTCCATCTTTATCGAAACCGAGTACCAAAACAAGATTTGCAGTTTTTCTGCCCACACCCGGCAGAGAAAGCAAATTTTCCATTGAATCCGGAACTTCACCGTGATATTTCTCAATCAGAATATGGCAAACCTGTTTGATGCTTTCTGCTTTTCTGTGATAAAACCCTACAGGATAGATCAATTTTTCAATTTCTATTTTGGATAATTTATGCAAATCGTATGGATTTGAGATTTTGCCAAACAATTTTGCAGCTGCTTTTGCAGTAACGTCATCTTTTGTTCGCAAACTCAAAATTGTGCTGATAAGAATGTGGAATGGATTGTTCCCCATGTCTGAAATCTGAGTTATGATTGGTTTTTGATTTTTCAGATATTCAATTTTTAACTGCTCTAATACATTTTTTATATTCGAATTATTAATCATAAATGAAAGTTCTTAGATTGGAGACGTTACGAATCAATTCTTGCCGGATTAGTTATTCAAAGCGTTTTTGACCTACAATATATCCATCAATTTTATTTATGATCTCGGCAAGTTTTGGCGAATGTTTTCTAATGTCATTAATTGTGGGTGCATGGATATAGTCTTGGGTTACTTTTTCTGCTACTCCAAATTGGATGAGCAAAGTTACACCAAAAAAATCCTTTAATAATTTTTTCAATTTAACCGAAAATCCCTCAAGACTTTCTTTAGCAATTTTGGAATTAGCTAGGCAAAAAAGATGGTTTTTATGAATAGTTTTGAACTGTATCTGTCCCAGATAAAGTGTTTTTGCAGGATAACTTTCTTCAATTTTTCTCAAAAAATCTTTCCAGCGGGTTTTGATTTCAGCTAATGAAATATTCTTTTCGGGTTTTGCGGATTTTTCCGGTTCGGGTTTTTCCGGTTTAAGTTCGGGAGTAGTTTTTTTTTCTGATGAGTGGGAAGATGGTTTATAATAATTTGTTTGTCTTTCTTTTGCTTGAGTTTGTAAAGAAACAGAAAATTCGGTTGGATTTATTTTTTCTTGTAATTTTTCGATTTGAATTAAGCTACTTAAATTGGTCAGTTTTAGTAAAGTTGTTTCAAAAAGAAGAATCGGATGCGAAAAACTTTTTAGTTTCTCTTTCGAGTCCATCAAGATTGTAATCGCATAGAGAAGGTCTTCTTCAGTAAAATACGTGCGGAACTGCTTCAATTCTTTTAAATCATCCGCATGAACTTCTTCAGGAATTATCCCTATTTTTAGCATCAGAATATTTCGTAAGTATTCTATAAATCCCAGAATAATTTCATTGATATCGTTTCCCTCTGCTATGATTTTGTGAAAATTATTAATAATGGCTTTATTGTTGGAGTCAATGATATTCTGGGTGAGAGTGTGGAAAAAATCAATATTCACAATGCCGAAAACTTGTAGAACATCTTCCTTTGAGATTTTTGTTTTACCGATAGAAACTATCTGATCCATCAAACTGAGAGCATCTCGCAGACTGCCGTCAGCTTTTTTTGCCACAAGGAAAATCGCCGAATCTTCGCATTCTATATTTTCATTGCTAATGATTTTTTTTAGATGCTTCGTGATTTCATCTATGGAAATTCTGTGGAAATCATATCGCTGGCAACGTGAAGTGATCGTAGCGGGAACTTTGTGAGGTTCTGTAGTGGCGAAAATGAATTTTACGTTCGGCGGTGGTTCTTCCAAAGTTTTTAGGAGTGCATTAAATGCATTTTTGGATAACATATGAACTTCATCAATAATGTAAATTTTGTTGTTGGAAGTTTGGGTCGGATACATAAGTTCTGCTTGAAGACGCCGAACATCGTCCACCCCGGTATTGGAAGCACCATCAATCTCAATAACATCTACTGAGGAAGAATTGGTAATTTCTTTGCAATTTTTGCATTCATTGCAAGGGGTTACAGTCGGTCCATTTTCGCAGTTAAGAGCTTTTGCCAGAATTCTTGCTAATGAAGTTTTGCCAACTCCGCGGGGACCTGTAAACAAAAAAGCCTGAGCAACATGATCAGTTCTGATCGCATTCTTCAGGGTTTCGGTAATGTGCTCCTGAGCGATTAGTTCGTCAAAATTTTGAGGTCTGTATTTTCTTGCATATATCAAGTAAGTCATGTGTAGTCCTGTTTAATTTATTTTCTTGCTCCAAAAATATTGGTGCCGATTCGAACCAAATTTGCACCTTCTTCAATGGCAATTTTATATGAATTGCTCATTCCCATAGAAAGATATTTCATCTCAACGTTCGGGATTGCCAAAGATTTTAGATTGTCGAATATTTTTTTTGTTTCTACAAAATAAGGACGAGCCGATTCCGGATTCCCGCTAAAAGGTCCCATTGTCATCAAACCTCTAATTCGTAAATTTTTAAATCTCGAAATTAATTTTACGGATTCCACAGCATTTTCAGGTAAAAATCCGGTTTTCTGTTCTTCTCTGCCACTATTTATTTCGATGAGCACATTTATAATCTTATCAATTTTTTCACATTCTTTATTGATTTGTTTAGCTAAGCGAAGAGAGTCAAGACTTTCTATCATATCGTATTTTGGAACCACAAGTTTTGCTTTGTT
>JAYEKN010000143.1 GCA_034661015.1 Candidatus Cloacimonadota bacterium | reverse complement strand
AGGTCATTGAAAATATTTAAAGTTGCAATTCTTTGTTGCTCACTTGTCTGGAATTCCTTATCCAAATTAAAGGTTCTTTCTTGAACTTTTTCTTCAAGCTCTTTTGTGTAATTTTTTACCTTTTCCATATTATTTGCTCTAATAACTGCATCTCTGGAAATAAGAAGAAACATGGTTATCGCAATAACATTGGTAACTACCATTGGGATGACAAAATTTCGTGCCATAAGCATAAATGCTTCTGGAAAAGGTTTGGCTCCGAGCAATGTGCAATAAACCATAGTATGCATAATTTCCCAGACGAAAATTAGAATAGAAATATTTAAAATTTTTCTCTTCGTCATTTCTCCTATTCTATAATTTTTATATTTTGTTAGATAGGCAGCGATGATACTGATGGATATTACAGCAAGACCACAAGGAAGAGCAGTCCAGCCGCCTAAAGAGATTCGGTAAATTCCGCCAACCAATCCAACTACTATTCCAACTATTGGTCCGGCAATAATTGAAGCAAATATTGCAATGCTATCTCTGACGTTTACTATTGCACTCCCTGCCACTAAATTTAAGGGATACTTTGAAGTTGCCATTATCAAAATACTAAAAAAAATAGCAGCAATTATTTTTGAATTTTTTTTTTGTTGTTTTACTAAAAGAAAATCTGCAACTTTGTAGATTCTTAGAATAATATATATAAATGTTAAACTTATTGAAATAAAAACCAATAGACGCCAAATTGCTAAAAATAATTTTTCCATTTTTGTTTTCTCCAGACTATGTTAAAGTAAGCGAATTGAAAAATTCAAAAAAATTAACAAATCAATTCACTCGGCAATTTTATATTTCGGCTTTTTGCCCAATTTCTCAAGAAATTCATTTATCTCTTTTTTCAGTTCTATCATTTTTAATTCTCTACCAACAGCCATTTTGTTGAAAATTTCCAATTCCAAATTTTTCTTTTTCAGTTTTTCCTCTGCCTGCTTACGTTCGGTAATGTCATTAATAATTATTAAGGTTGCTTGTTGCCCTTTGTAAAAAATGAGTTTTGGGGAAATTTCCACATCAATTATATCACCGTTGGTCCGAAGGAATTGTAATTCGATTGGGGCGGGTTGTTCTTTTTGCTTATACATTTTTTGGACACGTTCACCGACAATTTTGTGATAATCAGGATGAATGTAGTCCATTATTGATCTACCCAAGATTTTATCTTCTTGATCAAGGCCAAACAACTTTTCCGCTAATGGATTAACATAAGCAATCTTTCCTTTTACATGAACAATAATGGCGAGGGGTGAATCTTCGATTAGGGTTCGATATCGTTCTTCGCTATCTATCAAATCTTGCTCATTTGCCTTTAATTGCTCAAAATTTGCTTCAAGTTCCTCTTTTGCAGCTTTCAATTCTCTGTGAGTCAGTCTGCTTTCGGTAACGTCTCGAATCACACCGGTAATCCGCCCGGAGTTACTGTTAAAATTGGAAGTTACTTCCAAAATTTTATTCTTGTATTCTACCTCAAACGGTTCAATCTTTTTTCCTTGTAAAATTTCACGAAGATTAGAGAGAACTGTTTTTATCATTTTTCCGCTTAATAATAGTTTGGTAAGGGTGATAATATTTTTTCCAACAATTTCATCTGCCGAAATATTGAGTATTTTTTCAAAAGATTTATTGACTGAAATCACTTTCCCCTTCAGCGTTGTATAAGCGATACCTTCATCAATGTTCTGAAAAATATCAAGAAAATTAGCATCTCTTATACGAAGTGCCTTCTCTCCTTTTTTTATTTCCTCCTTAACTTCCATATTATGCAAAGCAAAAGCGATATCACCGGCAACTTCTTTGAACAGCTCCCGTTCTTCATTTTCAATCACGAAATAATCAGGAACAGATGCTGCCAATAAACCGTAAATTTTATTTTGATATTCCAGTGGGATGGCCATTTCCCTGATTCCAAGTCTAAAATGAAATAAAGGACAATCTTTGCAAAGGGATTCTTCTGCTTTGAGTATGATAAGTTTTCTCTCTTTGAGGGCTAGCTCGGAGCAATAATTATATTTCCCTACTTTGAATTCTTCTATTAATTTTCCAAATCCATCTCCCAAACCAAATTGAGCCCAATGAGCAATCTTCTTATTTTCGTCAAATAACACGATCCAACTTGATGAAAATCCGCGAGTTTCCGCAAGCATTTGGCAAGATTTTTTGATGAGTGTATTCTTATCTTTTTCGCGGAAAATAAGTTGACTGACGTTACGAATTGCGAGCAGGATACTGTTCAAATATTTTACTTTCTTCACTGATTTTTTTTCTTTATCCTTTTCTTCTTTCAGCTTCAGGGCATTATTCACAGCGGTAGGCACGCGACTCATGTGTTCTTTGATCACATAATCCCAAGCACCTTCTCGCATACACTTTACTGCGGTTTCTTCATTTACAGAACCAGTAACAATTATGAAAGGAATTTCCTCGCTTTCCTTTTTTGCGAGATACAGAGCATCCAGTCCGTCAAATTGGGGCATGGAATAATCAGATAAAATAATATCAGGTTTAAAATCCTTAAGTCCCCTTAGAAAATTATTTTCACCCTCCACATGCTTGTAAACAAAATTGAAATCCGAATTACGAAGGGCATTTACTAATAAATCAACATCGTTAGAATCATCTTCTAAAATCAATATTTTTAATTTTTCCTTCATTACAACTCCTATTTTCGTAAAATTTTATTTTTGAGTATGCTTGTCAATAAAATCGTTTCAAAATTCTGGGCGGTCTAAACCATAAGTATCCACCCTTTTTAATATTTTCCAATTAATTAATATAATTCGAGTCTGTCCGTAAAGTAGCATATCAAGTAAAATATACTCTTCATCCTTTTTACAACTCATCCCCTAACCCCTTCTCTTCAAAGAGAAGGGGAACTTTTATCTCCCTCTCTCCGCCAGCCGGCGGAAGGGTCGGGGTGAGGTCGAAAAATAGTACTTTACTGACAGACTCTAAATAGAATGAAATGAGATGGGTGATGTAGAAGTTCTAAATTTATAGGTTGAAAATGAATATTGTTTACTGATTCCAAAGGAGTTATTCAGATTTTATCCCCCAGCTGGCGGATAAATCCGGCTGAAAAAAATGGCTGCTATGTAATGAGTATTATTCATAATAGTTTTTTCGATTCAGCGTGGGGGTTTACCCCCTCGCAGACATTGTCCAAAAAGACTGACGAATAAATCCAGACAAAATGCCCTCAAATAACTCGGTTTTTTTTGATGCATTCTTGAAAAAAAATGGGAGGATGCGAATAAAAAATTAAATAGATTGACAACAATGCGTTACGAAATTTTATATGTGAAATATAAAAACAATAATTTATTTCTGGAGGAATAATGGAAACAA
>JAYEKN010000142.1 GCA_034661015.1 Candidatus Cloacimonadota bacterium | reverse complement strand
ACGCAAAAATAAGAAATAGGCGGCGTTAACATAAGGAAAGAGAAAAAAAGCCCAACAGAGTTTTAGATAAATATTAAGGAGAAAAAACCAACATGAAAATTTTATGGGGCATTTATGTAATTATCGGGCTGGGAGCTTTTATTATTTCTTATTTGCTGGAAAGTTTTGTCTTTTCAAGGATTTCCAGTATGTTTTTGATGTCTTATTCGCTTGCCGCGGTTTTTGAAGGCGCAAAAATTATGACCATAGTTATACCTCGCTTCCAAACCGGAAAAAATAAAAATAAAATTCCATCGGGTTTCAAAGCCGGGGTAACGATGTTTCAATTCATATTATTTTTTGTTTCGATTTGGTGCTCTATTGCGTTGTTGGCAACCTTCCTGGACAAACCCAATTTAAAAAATATTATGCTGGCTGATAAGGAATTGATTGAAAACAATTATCAGGAAAATAAGAAAAGTTTGCTCACAGAATT
Source organism: Candidatus Cloacimonadota bacterium (assembly GCA_034661015.1). Taxonomy (NCBI): domain Bacteria; kingdom Pseudomonadati; phylum Candidatus Cloacimonadota; species Candidatus Cloacimonadota bacterium. Next base: position 2,924 of record JAYEKN010000142.1, on the reverse strand, counting down.
TGATAAAACACTGACAAATCTTGCAAATGAAGTTCAAACAAAATGCAAAAGTCGTTACGCAAGGCTGGCTGCCTATTATGAACCGAGAATAGAAAAAGAAGAAAAGCTAAGAGACTTTGAATTTACTAATATCATTAACAATATCAGAAAGGGCGCCAGATGGCATGAGCATGACAGGAAAATCAATATACTGACAACTGATTACCAGAAAAAGGAAAATGAGTTGCAGATAGCAGAAACCGAAGAATTCAAATCCCGAAAAAAGGATATTAAAGAGTATTTCTCTTCTATGCTAAATGAGTTGCGCGCAAAGAAGGATAACTCTTTGGCTAATCTGAAAAAACATTTAAGCAATGACTCCAGAGCCTGTAATCAAATGATCTTGTCTCTAATTGGAACGTTGCATAAAGGATTAAATGTTAAAATCAGTTATGATTTGCTTATAATTCTATTCGCAATAATTACTGCTCTTTTGCTTGAGGGCACCATTTATGTAGTCTTTAATTATCTAACAATCACGCATCAGGAAATATTCAGCATGAAAAATAATCAGTATTTAGACGAGGAAAAATTAAAAGCTAACGCAAAAACTGAGATGAATAAGGATAATATCAGATATGAATTGTTTAAAAACAGGATAAAACACCAGGTTCGAAATATTAAAGACAATGTATTCACGTTTAAAAGAAATGCTCATAATGGTTAATATTGGTCAGCCCAATTTGGGAAGCGGTAAAATAAACTCTATCAACTAAAAAAGGAGATAAATATGAATTCAGACATTACTGTTGCAGACCCTAAAAATGCTATAAAAGTTACTGCTGAAAATGATTACAATACGACTATTATTATTGATAAACGCCGCGCATTTTTACAGCGCCTGTTTCCCACCAAACTGCAGCAGGCGCTTAATGAATCTGAATTAATACAGGCTAAAACGGAACTGGAGTTCAGAGAAAAAGCGCTGAAAATAGCAAAAGAATCTCAGCTCCAGTCCATAAAAGAAACATACAATGATTTTCTTGTTACAGGTAAAGGCGCTATCAGAAAAGACAGAACTGTATTTTTCGCTAAACAACTTCAGGAATTGGAAGTGGAAATTAACAAAATAACCAGTATGTTTTATCAGCTCATCGAAGATCAGCACGCCAAGCTGGATAAAATCAGCATCCCTTTTTTAAAAGAAATGGAAGAAAAGCGCATAGAAGAAAGCGCCGGAAGATTCAAGGATACAGTAGATAAATTAATGTTGGATTTCAAAAACATTTTAAATGAAGAGGTTAAAGCTTAAAAACAAGGATTAGCCGCAAAAAGGCACAAAACGCGCAAAGAAAGGAAATGAAGAAAAGCTTTGGTAATTCCCTGTATTACCGAATACTGCAAATGCAACAGTTAAATTGATTCGGGCCGGAAATTGCTGGAAGCACTTTTGCGTATTTGCCTGCCCCGTAGCTCCGGAAGATGGTACTGGGGCGCCTTTGCGTGAGATTGTTTTTTACAGTGCAAACTACTTTTGGGGTGATATGAAAGATGCCTGAATTTAATTTGGTTTTTTTGATAGAGGATAAAAGATGAAACAGCCGATGAAGATAATTTTAACAGGTTTTATAGCATCAGCATTATTATTGAGTTGCGGTTATTTTTCAGGGTCCGATTTAAAGCTGCGTATTTTATTTGACGAAACAAAACAATTACTGGTCGGCGCAAAGGTAGATTACGCCCATTGTGACCAGACAATAGGAAGGGTAAAAAATGTTTCTTTATGTGAAAATGGCAAAACTGCCGTTGATTTGATTATATTTTCTCAATTCAAAGGGCTGGTCAGATCAGGAGTGATGTTTGTAGTGGATTATCCTTTATTCACCAAGGACCCGGCGCGTATTCTGATGGATATTCTTTCAAAGGATATTGATAATCCTCGGATTAAATCAGGCGCAACTTTAAACGGAGTAACCTGGATTTTTTATAAAATGGTGATTGCGGCTGATTTAATAAGTCCGGTTGCGGATACTGTTGTTGAGCATTCAAAAACACTGCTGAATGAACTGGAGAGCTTTGTAAAATCTGATGATTTTGATCGTTTGCTGGAAGCCCTTGAGAAACAGGCAAAAATTATTTCCGGCTATACAATAGAACAAAAGCGTAGATTTGAAAAAGACATCCTCCCGGAAATCGAAAAGAAAATTAAAAATCACTATAAAAGATTAAAAACAATTTATAACCAGGAAGAGATTAAAAAACTTGAAAAAGAACTGAACAAATTAAAACACAGCCTGGATATAAATACTCCGGCAAAATAACAGGATCAGTTTTTATATGTCCATCCATCGTTCCGCTTCTCCTGAAAAGTTTCGATCTGTGCGGGTAAGATTTACCATATATTGTCAATGAGTTGATGATTAGAAGGAAACATCGTAGGGGCGGCTTTATGCCGCCCGCCAAATCGATTCGGGCGGGATAAACCCGCCCCTACTGGAACCTGCCGATGAGGATTAGATCATTCGGAAGGGCTCAGGAATTATCTACCCGCACAGGTTGAAAAGTTTTTCGTAATCAGTGCCTGAAAGAAAACGCCTGCCACTTGATTTGTTGGGTTTCGCTTATTGAAATCATATTTTGGTAATTGCTTGATATTCGCAGGTTGGGTTGAGGTACGAAACCCAACATAACTGGTTACGCTCAACCCAACCTACTCAAAAGCGGACTTTTCGTTCAGACACTAATTATGCCAGGTAACCGGAGTTGCTTGTGAATAATCAAAGGGGTTTTCTTTTATTACTGAGTATCCTTTCTCTCCTAAGGGTTCGGCAAAGAATAAGTTCGCAATTTCAGGCGTTGAGGCGCTCGGCTGACAAGGCGCGAAAAAGCATGAATATCAAGCATATTCAGAATTTTCGGAACGCAGTCAGGCGTGATGCATCGGC
>JAYEKN010000141.1 GCA_034661015.1 Candidatus Cloacimonadota bacterium | reverse complement strand
TGCAATTTCAGCATTATATCATTCCCTATTAAAAAATTGTCTTCAACTAAAAATACTTTTGTCTGTTGCATAAGTCAATCCTTAAATAAATTCAATTTCACAATAATTACTAATTTAATTTTTTAAACTTAGATTACAGATTCTTATAATTAAATGTAATTTTAAATTCTGTTCCATTTTCCCGTGAAATTTCTATTTTTCCCTCCAACTGTTGCACAAGCATATCCACTAATTGCAGACCCAAAGATTCGGATTTCTTTAGGTCGAAATTTGGAGAAAGTGGGACGCCGTCATTAAATATTTTCAGAACGATATCTTCATCCCCAAATTTAACAAAAGAAATTTCTATTTTTCCTGTTTTGTTCTCGGGAAAACCATATTTGAAGGCATTTGTGAATAACTCACTAAGAAGTAATCCGCAGTGAGTGGCTGTTTTTGATGGAATTTGTATTTGCTCAATATTTATGGTAACCTCAATTCCCGATTTATCAATTTCATATCCTTCGCAAAGACGATCAATTATCTGCCCGAGATATAATTTCATATCTACTTTGGAAATATCGGCGGATTTGTATAATGATTCATGCAAATTCGCCATGAGCATTACTCTGTTTTGACTATCCCTAAACATCTCTTTATCCTTTTCATCACGAATGTTATGCGATTGCATATTCAAAATAGATGAGATGATCGTAAAATTATTTTTGATTCTATGATGGGCTTCTTGTAATAACAACTCTTTCTCTTCAGCTGCTTTTTCAAGAATTGCATCCGCTTTCTTGTGTTCGGTTATATCATGGATAATTCCTTGATATCCTAAAATTTCGCCGCTATTCGACTCTATAGTTCTGGCAGAAACAATAGCTGGAAATTCTAACCCATCCTTCTTTTTGAGAATAAGTTCAAATTCTTGAACATATCCGTCCCGAGAAATTGACTTTTGAAACAACATTCTCTCTTTTGGATTGGAATATATATCACTTACATTGATGTTTTGTATTTCTTCAAGAGAATAACCAAAAAGGTCTAAGCCCGCTCGGTTAATTTGCAGAAATTTTCCACTCACAGATGTTCTATAAACCGTATCAATGGATTCTTCAAATAATGTCCGGAATTTGGCTTCACTTTTTTTCAAATCATCTTCTGCTTTCTTCTGTTGAAGTACGATTCCAATATTACGAGAAATTATTTCCAAAATTTTCAAATCAGAGTTAGTGAAAGCATTTTCATTTGTATAATCTTGTACAGCGATTACACCAATAGCGTTATTAGAGGTGGAATCAACTATTGGAGCACCCATCCATACAGGAGCTGCTTTTCCGATTAATTTGATTTCATTCTCTTGTCTCAGTCTTTCATCTTCCTGCAATGTAATCAGACGGGCTTTTCCGGTTGTACGCACATAATCAGTGAGAGAAAATTTTAGCGAAATTTCTTCTTCAGGATTTATTTTTTCAAATGGATCATTGTGATATGGAAAATTGTACATGTCAGTTTTCGGATTGTATAAAGCAATATAAAAACAGTTGGTTGGGATTACTGAACTAAGTTCTTTATAAATTGATTCGGATAGCTGATTAATATTTTTGCATTTTAATGCCACTTCGGAAATATTTAATAATACTTCTTGAATTTTTTCATTTGATTTTTTTTCTGAAACATCCAAAATTGAGACAAGTCCCGCATTTTTTTTATTATAGATAATATTAGTTCCGAAAAGTTCTACCCATTTCGGATTGCCTTTTTTAGTTACAATCTTAAGTTCATGATGGTATTTTGCCAGCTTTCCGTTTTGCCTTCTCGTTCCTTGTTCTCGAACTATTTTTACAAAATCGGGATGGACAAAATCCCAAAAATTCATATTTTTAAGTTCAGACAATGAGTATCCACATATTTTTTCGGCAGTAGGATTTGCATATTGCCACTTATCATTTTGGAAAATCATGATTCCGGTTGGGTTGGAAGTAGCTAATTTTCTGAATTGTGCTTCATTGAGCAGTGCCTTCGCCTCAGCTATTTTGAGTTTAGTTATGTCTTCAATTACCGAGATGACAAAAAGTGGTTTTCCGATTTCATCTTTTACCAATTTAGCTCGGATGAAAACATCTAAAAATTTTCCGTTTTTCCGAATATTCTTCTTATAAAATTCATAATAAGGTTTATTGCCATTAACTAATTGATCAAAAAACTGGTGGTTCAGTTTTTTATAATTTTCATGAGTAAATTGAAAAAATGTTTTTGATTGCAATTCATTATTTTTATAACCCATCATCTTGCAATATGCCTTGTTGCAGGAAATTATTTTTCCCTCTAAATCCGATGTGCAGACTCCGATCGGAGAATTATCAAAAGTTAATTTTAATTCTTCTTGAGTCCTGAAAAGATTATGTCCTACTTTTTTTTCCTCAGTAATATCAACGAGGATACCATTCCAGATCATATCACCATTTCCTTTTTCTTTCGGAGCGGAAATCCCCAAAATGGATCGCACCTCTTCATTTTCCAAGACTACACGAAATTCCTGCATCCATTTTTGCATAGTTTCTGCAGATCTATTTATAGATTTCTTCACATAAGAAATGTCATCTTTATGGATTAAATCCAATATTTTATTTTTTTCATTATAAGATACCTTTGCCGGAATACTGTATAATGAGTTTAAGTCCTCACAGATAAAAGGCATAAAATACGAACCATCATTTTTCTTAATAAATTGGTAAAAAAGACCCGGAAAATTGTCTCCTATTTCAATATATTTTTTTTCTCGATCATTCATTTTTTTTCTGAATGATTTTTTTTCTGTTGTATCACTTACCACGACCATTACATGCTCTTTATCAAGTTTGATGATATTCCCTTCAAAAATTCCATTTCCGGCTAATGTGTTGAGAACATATTGAACTTTATGAATTATATCTGTTTGGAGAGTCTTTTCTATTGCACTAATAACATTTTTTTCATCGTTGGTGGAAAGACCCATCTCACGAATATTCTTCCCGATTATTTCATTTCCGGGAAATGGAAGAATTTCATCGCTCGGAGTGCTAAAATTGACAAAATCACCTTTTTGGTTAATGGTAAAAGTCATCTCAGGCAATACTTCCATAAGAGCTTTGTATTGTTGTTGAACCTGTTTTAATTGTTTATTCTCAACTACAAGTTCTTCCATCGTTTTTCTAAATTTTTCCATCTAAACTCCAAATTCTTGTAAATTGTTTAGTATAATATCAAAACATAATATAAAAAATAACATACATTTAGTGTCCATCTGTAAATTATAGATTCGACGCAGATGAATGTGATAAACAACATCACTCAGAAAAAACAAATTTTCGCAAGATAAAATTTTTTTGTAAAAAGGGTAATATCCCCGTTGAATGCTTTGTATTTTAATATTCAATAGGGATTTATCTGCCGACTAGTGGATGATTTGCACAAACACGACTTTACGGATGCACACTATTTATGAATAAAGGTACAAAAAATTAATTTCTGTAACAAGTACGAATTTCTAAATGAAAATAGGAATCATTTATAGGCAAAAAATAGACAAACTCATATTGTGTCAATTTATCTGTTTTCAACCCTTTCTTCACTCAAAATAAATAATTATCTAACAAATTCCAGATTTTTTTTTGTGGTATATCAGATAAATTAATGGCTGGTAATTTGAAAAAATTTCTTTTCTCCTATAATTGGTGCAGACTAGGATAAATATAATTAGGGTAATTTTCATTTTTAGTCTGTTTCTATGCGATAAGATCATTATTGTTATTTATGGATGCTATTCAGATGGAATCGCCTCAGATTTTTTTAACTTATCAAAATTTTGCTTAAAAAACTTTTTTTGATTGTTACAGCATTTTGCGGGCAGTTTTCCACGCAACATAAACACAAGATACATTTTTCTGCATCAATAACCGGAGCGGAAGATTTTTCTTGCCAACTCAATGCATTAACCGGACAAAAATTTACACATTGTGAGCATTGATTACATTTTTCCTCACTGAATTCAGGAATCGTCCAGAAGAATTTTTTTATGATATTTTTAAAAGGGGCGGATAACGAACGCAATATCAAATTAGTGCGAATACTCGTTTTGATATTAACATCAGGCAAGATGAAATCCGGCTCAAAATCTCCCTCGAAAATTATCTCATCCAAATTGATGGAATTCGATTGAGCTGCAATTGTAGTTATCGGGATTTTGTACGGATTGTAGCCCATCATTCGAGTTGCAACGAAATCAAGTGCTATTGCGTTTTCGCTTCCGAGAATTACGCCAAAATTCTTGGATTTTCCGTTGGATGGTCCATCGCCATCCATCCCATAAATTCCATCCATCAGATTGAAAATTATCTTATCTCGGACAATATTATAAATGTCAACAATGTAATGAGCAAAATTGGTGGGATTTGGGGCAAGTTTGTGATAATTTGCTTTCGCTATTCCGGGCACGACTCCAAAAGTATTTTTTATTGCACCGGTAAAAAAAGTATATGAATGGGTCTTCATTTTGCAAAGATTAATTATTGCTTCGCTTTCCAAAAAACGGTTACTAATAATATACTCCGGATCTGATCCAAATGTTTTTATACCTGAGACGGGTTCTAATAAATTAACATTATATTTTTTCGCAACCCGCTCCATACCTGTTTTTTGGATTACGTCTTTGTATTTGCTGGAACCGCCCGGGTTATCAAAAATCGAGATGGAAATATTGTAATCTTTGAGAATTTCAATAACTGCAGCTACGAAAATAGGGTGTGAAGTTACTGATCTCTCAGGGTCATAAGCACCAAGTAAATTCGGCTTTAAAAGAATGGAGTCCAACGATTCTAATTTGCTGCTAAACCCTTGAGATTGGAAAATATTCCGAATGGCACTTTTTATTTTTTCCAAATCGAATTGGAAACACTTTTTTGCTGTAACCGTATTCATTTATTTTTTCTCCATAATTTTCATTTATTAAATTTTGATTGAAATTATTAGCTGAAATTAATTTATTTTATTAATGTTATTTTTTCCGATTTTTTCACAAAAAATCTATTGGTAAAACCCCGTCAAGTTTTCAGAATTAATGAAATGGGAAAATTATTTTCATATAACTCCGAACTATTTCGATTAAAAAATTCGAAAAACTTTTCTTTAAAATTGACAATGGTTACCGCTTTTTCTTAAAAAGAAAAAATGAATCGAAGATTTAGAACTTGTTTATTTATTTGTTTGTGGGCAGCGATTTTATTTATAACAATTTCGCTTGATGCAGATATAATCCTAACTAAATATTTCAGTCTTCAATATGAAGCAAAAGATGAAAAAAATGCTCAAAATATTGCAGAAAGATTCGATAAAATCATTTGGTCGGTAAATCGTGAGATAGGATTTTATAATATTTCAGGAATTAAAGTTTTGCTTTGCTCCTCCAACGATGAATTTACCGATCTAATGACATTATCGGGAAAATTGCCGGATCAAACGGTGGCTTTTGCTGTTCCCAAATTCAAGACTATCACTCTAAAAAACCCCAAAGATATGCCTGCAAAATCCGATTATTACAAAATTCTCAAACATGAATATTGCCACATTCTTCTGCATCATATTGCTCCTCAATCCAGAATCCCGCTCTGGTTTGACGAAGGATTTGCCCAATATTTTGCAAAGCAATGGAATTTTACAAAAGAAGTAGAATTTTTGATGGACGCCCTTCAGGGGAATACGTTAAATCTCAGTAAATATAATTATCACTATCCTAAATACAAAAACAAAGTAGGTATGTTTTATCTTCAGAGTTATTATAATTTCAAAAAACTGATTGCCGATTATGATTTTGTTAAATTCCAGAAATTCCTCGAAATGTTGAATCAAACTGAAAAATTTTCGATTTCTTTTTACAGAATTTACGGATGTACAGTTCAGCAATTTTTAGAAAAAGTGCAAAATTCTATCAAACCGCATTTGATTTTAGCATTATTCTATTCAGGTTTCGGTTTTATTTGGACGTTGATTCCCTTCCTTTTATTAATTGCATTTATACGTAAGCAAATTAAAAAGCGAAGAGTCGAAAAAAGATGGAGCGAGGAAGAAGATTGGAAACTTTAATAAAAATTTCTAGAAATATTAAAGCCATGAATTTCACGAACAATCACAAATTAATCTATTACAAATCTCAAAAAAAAATTGAAAAAACAATAAGTGTTCTGGGGATATTTTTTCCCCAAGCAAATAGATTGAGAATGAACAGTTTTTTTTGTTGTATAAAAAATGAGTGATTACACTTTTATTTGCTAATACTCAAAAAAGCGTAAGTTATAAAAATATTGGTAAATACAAAAAATGGAGAATTTATATGGTGTCATTTTTTCGCTATATTATCCCGCTTATCAAAGAATATGGATTGTTCGAGTCAATTGAAACTTCCACCACAAATCTTGCAGAATTATTTGAAATTTCTCAACAGTCGGTTTCACGGGTTTTGATAGAGTTGGAAAAAAGAAATTTTATCAAACGAACTTCCAGCACAAAGGGAATTAGGATTGAATTCAAACAGCAAAGTATTAAACTGCTAAAAAAAACTTATGACTTATTAGATAATTTTTTTGGAGATTTTTCTTTGCAAGGAATTATCAAGCAGGGAATCGGAGAAGGGAAATTTTATATAACGCATCCTGAATACAAAAAACGTATCAAAACATTTCTAAGGATTAATCCTTTTCCAGGCACTTTGAATCTCGAAGTCAACATAAATTTGATAAGGGCGATGAAAGAATTATTTAAACCGATAATCATCGCAGGTTTTGAAACTGAAGATAGAAGTTTTGGCTCGCTTTCTTGCTATGAGTGCCTGATAGATAAAAAAATGGAAGCCTGGATAATTTTTGCGGAACGAACTACACATCCGGAAAATATTATCGAATTAATTTCAGAAAACAAAATTGTTGGCAAAGATGGTAAAATTAAAATCACTTTTATTTAAAATTGAAAATCTTGAGCCCACTTAAAAAAGGGAATTATGGAAGAAAAAATAATTAAATATGCTTTGGAAGAAGATTTTCGCTATCGCGGTGATATTACCAGTCAAGCGATTTTTACCGCTGAAAAGGGAGAATATAAATTAGTTGCAAACGATAAAGGAATTCTCTGCGGTAGTGAATATTTCTGTAAAGTTTTTGCAATTGTAGATGAAGAAACTCGTGTAAAATTTTTATGTCATGACGGAGATGAAGTTTTTCCCAAAAATAGGGTCGCAGACATTAATGGGAAAATCCAATCAATATTGAAAGCAGAACGGGTAGCTTTGAATTTTCTTTCCCATCTCAGTGGAATCGCTACAAAAACACATTCTTTTGTGAAGCGATTGCGTGGCGAAACAAAGATTCTCGATACAAGAAAAACATTACCCGGTTTACGAGAAGCACAGAAATATGCAGTAGAATGTGGCGGTGGAAAAAACCATCGTATGGGATTATACGATCTGGTGATGATCAAAGATAATCACATTGATGGAGCAGGAAGTATAAAAAAAGCAGTGCAAAAAGTAAAAGAAAAATGGGGAAATAAATTCAAGATCGAAGTGGAAACAAGAAATTTAGAAGAAGTAAAAGAAGCTTTAAAATCCGGTGCTGATATCATTATGGTTGATAATATGAAATTGGATGAAATGAAAAAAGCAGTAAAAATCATTGGAGAAAAAGCCCTTTCAGAAGCCTCTGGAAATATGACAGTTGACAGAATTGCAGCAGTTTCACAAATTGGTGTAAATTATATTTCCGTGGGTGCATTAACTCACACAGTAAAAGCTTTTGATTTTTCATTGGTTCATGCTAAGGAGCATTATGAGTTTAGATAAATTAGAATTAGATAAAAATAAGTTAAAAAACTTTATCCGCGATAAAAAAAAATCGTTAGCAGGAAAAGTTATAATTCCCGCTCATCATTATCAAACTCAGGATATTGTGGATTTCGCTGATTTTGTCGGTGATTCTTATAAATTAGCAGTTCGCTGTAGAGATTTGGATGCAAAATATATTATTTTTTGCGGAGTTAGATTCATGGCAGAAGCAGCAAATATTGTTTCAAAAGATTTTCAAAAAATCATTATTCCCGACTTGGATTCCGGTTGTCCTCTTGCCGATAAAATAACCTACAAGGAATTTGAAAAAGCATTTAATATAATAAAAAGTCAGACAGAATCTGAAATTGTACCGGTAGTTTATGTGAATTCTTCTGCAGAAGCCAAAGGTTTTACTGGTAAAAACGGGGGAGCAACTTGCACAAGTTCTAATGCTGATAAAGTAGTAAAATATTTTTTAGATAAAGGAAAAGCGGTGTTTTTTGCTCCGGATTTCAATCTTGGAATAAACACTTCCAAAAAATTAAATTTGGCTAAAAATCGAACAGTGAAAGTGAATAGGGACTTTAGTTTTGAAAAACTTGCTAACGTATCGACTGCAAAATTGTTTATTTGGGATGGATTCTGCTATGTTCATAAAATTTTTTCAGTTACGGATATAAAAAATCTACGCGCAAAATATTCAAAAATAAAAATAATCGTACATCCGGAATGTGACCGAGAAGTATTACAATCTGCAGATTATTCGGGTTCAACCCAACAAATTTTTAACTTTGTGAAAAATTCACCTTCAGGATCTACGTGGGGAATTGGGACTGAATATAATTTTGTAAAACGATTAAATGATGAAAACCCGCATAAAAAAGTCATCCCGCTTCGTAAATCTATTTGCAGGGATATGTCTAAGATCGACTTAGTAAAACTTGCAACATCGCTTCAATCCATAGAAAACTGTCTAAATGGTGCATGTGAATTAATTTACGAAGTGAAAGTTCCACAAAATATAAAGGAAAATGCAGCCATAGCATTGAATAAAATGATCGAAATAGTAAGTTCAGAATTACCCGAGTGAAATATACGAAAGCATAAGTTAAATATGAGCCACAAAACCACACCAAAAAAGATAAATACTTTTTCCTTTGTGCTCTTTGTGCACTTTATGTTTCATTTTTTTTCTTATTTTCAGGTTGTTTCAGGACTAAAAATAGAGGTATAAAATGAGAAAAATATATGATGTAATAGTTGTGGGAACCGGCATCTCCGGATTAACTTCCGCAATATATCTGCAAGAAAAAGGCTTAAATGTTTTGGTTTTAACCAAGGAAGATAAAATCAATGAAACAAATACAAATCTCGCTCAAGGTGGAATTGTTGCCAAAAACGAATCGGATAGTGCTGAAGCATTAAAAAAGGATATTCTTGCAGCCGGATATAATTACAACAGTTTTGAGGCAGTGGATATGATTGCAAATGAAGGTCCTCAACTCGTTTTTGATTTCCTCATTGATAAAATCGGAGTGAAATTTTCCAAGAATGATGATGAAAATTTACATTATACAGGCGAGGCAGCCCATTCATGCAAAAGGATTTTACATTACAAAGATAAAACAGGTGAAAAGATTCAGATTGATTTGATAAATTATGCCAGCAAAATAGGAGTGAAGATACTTCATTCTCATACATCCATAGATATTATTACAAACAACCATCATTCAGATAATTCGGAGGATTTATATAAAAGACGTATAGCTATGGGAATTTATACTCTTGATAATAATCAAAGTGTTGTTAAAACTTTCCTTGCTCATTATGTTATTCTAGCTACAGGGGGCGTAGGCAGTCTTTATAAATACACCACAAACTCAAAATCAGCAACTGGTGATGGGATTAGTATGGCATATAGATCAGGAGCAGATATTATTAATGCCGAAATGATTCAATTTCATCCTACCTCTTTTTTTCATAAAGATATTGAAGGTTTTCTCATTTCCGAATCTTTACGCGGGGAAGGGGGAGTGCTTTTGGATCACAATTTTAATCCATTTATGCAAAAATATTCTTCCCTAAAAGACCTTGCTCCCCGAGATATAGTTTCTCGAGCAATTTACGAAGAGATGAATAAAACTGGGAAAAAATACATGTATCTCGATATCGCTTCCACTTATACTGGTAATGAACCTATTAAGCAAAGATTTTCACAGATATATGCGACCTGCCATAAATATGGAATTGATATTACAAAAGAACCTATTCCTATTGTACCGGTTGCCCATTATTTCTGCGGTGGTGTAAAAGTTGATTTGTCAGGGCGAACTACCATCCGAAGATTATATTCAGTGGGTGAAACAAGTTGTACTGGAGTTCATGGTGCAAATCGGCTTGCATCTGTTTCCCTGCTGGAAGGTATTCTTTGGGGCAAAAAAGCAGCTGAGCATATTATTGATAATTATTCTCATATCCATAAAACAAAATTTGAATCTATTCCGGATTGGAAAATTCCCAAGCAGAATGAAAAATTTGACCAAATGCTCATTAGTCAGGATTGGGAAGCAATTAAATTGACTATGTGGAATTATGCGGGAATAATTCGAACTCAAAGAGGATTAGAACGAGCAAGGGCAGATTTGGATTATTATTCTCACAGAATATTCGAGTTTTATAAACAGGCTGAACTATCGCGAGATATAATTGAGCTGAGAAATGCAGTTATAACGGCTTCTATAATCGTTAATGCCGCTATTCATAATAATAAATCCATCGGTTGTCATTTTATTAAGAAGTAAGCATGCATTTTACAATAAACATTTTTGCCCGTTTCGAACGGAAATTTTTTTTTTCATCATTCTATGAAAATCGACAGTCACCTTTAAAAGTATCCACCCGAATATTTATGAAATAATTTTTGGAGTCGGCACGGACCATTCCGTGCTGAAATGTGCGATGATTATTCTAAAATAGACATTGATAAAGATTTTATCCACCAGCTGGCGGATAAATCAGGCTGAAAAAAATGGCTGGTATGTAATGAACATTATTCATAATGCTTTCTTCGATTTAGCGTGGAGGTTTACCCCCTCGTAGAAATTGACCAAAAAATCCTAAATCTACCTCCTATTATCCCAGACAATTATATCAATAAACTTGAAAATATAAAAAAGGATGGATACTTATGCTGTAGATCGTCCAATTATTCTATTAGAAAACATTGACAAGCAAAAACGATTTCTCACAACTTCGTGTAATATGAATTCTGAAAAAAGAAATTTCTCAAATCAGTTGGAACACAGTATTTGTTATGTTATGGAAGCAAAAAAACAATGGGATGATAATATCAAAATTAGGCTGTTTCACTTCAATTTGTCAACATCATTAAATAGGCATTAATCTAAAACGATTAATTATCTAATTTGTTAATCAAAACAAAAACAATAAGAAAGGTAAATATGAAAAAAGTATTACTAGCTTTAGTAGTATCCTCTCTCCTTCTTACTTCATTTGCAATTGCCCAGGATTTTGGGAAAGTTGCCGGTAGAATCGTAAAAGAAAGTAATGGAATTCCATTACAAGATGTGAATGTATATTTGTCAGGAACTGAATTTGGCTCATTATCAAACGCAAAGGGTCAATTCATTATCAATAATGTTCCTAGTGGTAAATATACTCTAATTGTTAGCTTATTAAGCTATGAACAAAACCGAAAAGAGATAACAGTAACTTCAGGACTTACAACAACAGTCAATTTTGAAATGATTGGAAAAGATATCGGTGTTGCAGGGATTGAAGTTGTGGCAGATAGAGCCAAATTGAATACACCTGTTGCATTTTCAGATGTTGATAAAGCAGAGATTTCCGAATCTCTTGGCTCTCGCGATATTCCCCTTGTGCTTACAAACACACCAAGTGTATATTCCACTTGTCAAGGTGGCGGTGCCGGAGATGCACGTGTAAATATTCGTGGTTTCAATCAACGCAATGTGGCTGTTATGATCAACGGTGTTCCTATTAATGATATGGAAAATGGCTGGGTTTACTGGTCAAATTGGGACGGACTCGGTGATGCAACTTCCTCAATTCAGGTACAAAGAGGACTTAGTGCTGTAAACCTTGCCGTGCCTTCCATTGGTGGAACAATGAACATGATAACCGATGCAACCAAAATGAGTAAAGGTGTTGAGTTCAAACAAGAATATGGAACTGCAGGATTCGAAAAGAAGACTGTTATTGCAAATTCAGGTTTAGTAAATGACAAATATGCCTTCAGTCTTAATGTTAATCAGAAAACCGGTAATGGTATCATTGATAAAACATGGACTGATGCTTGGTCATATTATTTAGCAACAAGTTATAATTTGAATGAAAATAACCGCCTGGAATTCTACGCGGTGGGAGCTCCGCAAAGACATGGTCAAAATCTTTACAAACAAAATATGGCAGCTTATGACCATAAATACGCAAAAGACCATGCCGGTATTCCGGACAGTGTTATTGCTGATTATCTAGATGATATCCATGAATCCGAAGCCGGAAGGTTTTATAATGAAAACTGGTATGTTGTTAGTCCCACTTATGACGGCAAACAATGGTGGAACGGTGCATTACATGATCGTTACTCTCCGGATTTTCTTAATGAAAGAGAAAACTTCTATTTTAAGCCACAGATTAATTTGAACTGGTTTACACAATTAAGTAAAAAATTGGATATTTATTCGGTTCTCTATTACTCCGGTGGTGAAGGTGGCGGAACAGGCACTTATGGCTCAGTTTTGTGGAACTACAATGTTGGCATTTCAAGCCCCTCACGGTTTGTTGCTTGGGATGCAACCATTGCACGAAATGACACATCCTCTACAGGTGCTTTAGGCATTCTGCGTAATAGTAGAAATAACCAATGGACTATTGGTGCAATTTCAAAACTAAGATATGATATCAATGATCAAATAAAAACCTCTTTTGGTCTTGATTGGAGAACTGCAGAAATTGATCATTTCCGTGAAGTTCGTGACTTACTTGGCGGTGAATATTACACCTATACAGGCAATGATTTTGACTCAACCGAAACAGATTATCAAAAACATCTTGGTGACAAAATTGCCTATTATAACACCAACACTGTAGATTGGATTGGTGGATCTGCTCAAGGTGAATATTCGTTAGACAAACTCAATATTTATGGAATGGGTGGATATTCCAGCATCAAATATTCCTATAAAGATCATTTTGTAGATGATGGAACCGGTAATAAACTTACTTCAAACACAGATTGGCTCCCCGGATATCAAGTTAAAGGTGGCTCCAGTTATCGTTTGACAAATAATATCGGAATCTTCGGTAATGCCGGATATGTTTCCAAATGCCCGATATTTGATGAAGTCATTAATGATTATGACGGAACCGTTGCTGACGATCCATCTAACGAAAAATTCACTGATATTGAAGGTGGTTTGAATTTTGTCGGTCTCGATGGCTTGCTTAACATTAAAGGTGATTATTATTTCACGATCTGGAATGATCAAACCAAAACAAAAGGTATAACAGATTCACTCGGAAATGAAGGGATCATTTTCCTTAGAGGTATGGACTCACGTCATTCCGGTTTTGAATTTGAACTTCACACACACCCGATCCCATTAATCAAATTAGATGCCTCATTCTCCAAAGGTGATTGGATTTATACAAACGATTTCACAGCCACTTATAAAAATTGGGTTGATACGCTTGAAGTAATGGATACATTGAGCTGTTATGTTAACGACCTTAAAGTTGGTGATGCACCTCAAACACAACTTGCACTCGGAGCAACATTATATCCTGTACAAGGTCTGAGAATCAATTTCGCCTATAAATATTTCTGCGATTTCTATGCTTCATGGGATCCATTCAGTCGTCAGGATGAAAATGACACAATGCAGAGTTGGGAAATTCCGTCTTATAGCCTTGTAGATCTTCATCTCTTCTATAAACTCCCCACAGTTATAAAAGGATTAGAAATCGAAGCCTTTACTCATATATTTAACTTATTTGATGAAGTCTTCGTTCAGGATGCAACAGATAATAGCCACTATAATGCTTATGATACCAGCCTGTATCCACATACAGGAAGTGCTGCCGAAGTTTTCTTTGGACTTCCAAGAAGATTCAATGCAGGTATTTCAATCAAAATGTAATTAAAAATAGTTATTCTATTTTACCCTCAAGGTCTCCGGATCTTGAGGGTTTTTTTTTGAAAAACTCAAGTCACGTCACTCTTTTCGACACGACTTGGGTTTCGTTTGCACTTGAGGATTTTTTTATACCCCCCTAACCTTACGGATGGTTTCTTTTCAAACCTCCGTAATGGTTGGATTACTTGTTTTCAACTTTTGTAATGAAACTCTTTTACGCAGCAATTCAACCATTGCGAAGGTCTTTGACCATTCGCAAGGGTGCCTTAGTATTTCAAATTCATCAAAAATACCGGAACAGGCACACCGACTATATTTTCAGTTTGGAAAAACGTATCTCTTGTTAGAATTATGCCTTTACCAAAGACTCTTTTCACGGTTGCAAAATCATCAGCACGAATTTGCTTTCTGTATTTAACTTCAATGGGATATAGACAATTTTCTGTTCTTAAAATAAAATCTATTTCATTGCCTGATTTTGAGTACCAATAAAAAGTATTTTCTAATTCGGATAATCCCTGATAGATTTTGGCTTCATTGTATTTTATCAAATTTGTAAATACGACATTTTCTACTAAAACAGAGAGACTTTGATTATTATTCAAAATCGTGTGAGGATTAGTAAAATGGGAAATAGAATTTAATAAAAAGAAAAAGATTGAATCGCTGGCAAACAATTTGATTTGCTTATTTATATTTACCCTTTTTGTGTTTATGTCAATAAAATTTAAAATTGAAATTATAAAAGAATCTGCTAATAAATTCACATAATCCTTTGTAGTGTGATGAGAACCAATAGTTCCGATATTTCTGTGCAATTTATTAAATGTTATTCTTTTAGTCAGATGAAGTCCAATTTCCGTAATTAAATTTTTCAGGACAGTCCTGTTTTTTCCCAATTTATCGAATTCACTAACGAGAATATCTAAAAAAAGATTCTTGTAAAGATTAAAATCAGAACTTTTTTTATACTTATTTATTACAAAGGGAAAACCCCCTGTGCGAAGATAATTTAAAAAAAGTTTATTTATTTCCGGTAGCAACATTTTTTCTTTATTCCAATTAACTTTTTCATTAAAAACAGATTTTATATTTTTGTTAGATGTATCGAAATTAAAACAAAATAAATCCAAATATTCTTTAAATGAAAGAGGGAGTTGGACAAAATCGTGTTTATGAAAATTACCTCGTCGCCCGGGCATTCTTTCGGCACCTTTGCGTATATCAACTGATGAAGAACCTGTAACAAGAATTACACAATTATTTATTAAACCTATATCAGCAAGTTGTTTTAAAGTTAGTTGCCATTTGTTAACAAGAGTAATTTCATCAAGAAAAATATACCTGAGCGATTCTGAAGTGGAAAAGTTTAAATATTCCTTGATTAATTCAGCAAGCTCTTTCTTGTCCTCTATCAAATCAACTGTGAAAAAAAATATATTTACAGGTTTTACATTTTTTTCAATCAGCTTTTTAATTAATAATTTTACGGTAGTGGATTTTCCGATCTGTCTTGGTCCTCTTAAAGTGTAGATGCCAGGATAATTCATGGGAAATTCTTCTAACAATGTTGGAATATATCTATGATGCATATTTTCATATTCTACTAATTTCACATCGTTTTCGATCAACTTACTGTTTTGCCACCAAGGATTTTGTTCTAATAAATTATATTTCATAATATCACCAAATTGATAAGATAGGATAAAAAAAGTTTGTGTCAACAAATTCGGCAGTCAAGTGCCGAGATTGGCAGTCAAATTCGGCAGTAGATTGCCGAATATTATACTTGAATTAATCTGTTGGATTGACTCAAGTAAAATTAAAAGAAATCCCGACTCGAACCCAAAAAACGGCGTCCGAGTCGAGACCTGAAAAACTCGAGTCGCGTCACTATTTTCGACACGACTTGGGTTTCGTTTGCGTGAAAAAAATCCCGACTCGAACCCAAAAGACGGTGTCCGAGTCGAGACCTGAAAAACTCGAGTCG
>JAYEKN010000140.1 GCA_034661015.1 Candidatus Cloacimonadota bacterium | reverse complement strand
AGTGAATATTGCTTTTATAAATCTACAGTAAACAAAAATTGTAAATACAACTCGTAAAAAATTATGAAATGGAAACATATATTATCACTGCACTCTAAAAAGAAAAAAGTGGGTTTAGTTCTTGGTAGCGGCGGTGCAAAAGGATTATCTCATATCGGTGTGATAAAATTTTTAGAAGAAATGAATGTAAAAATTGATTTTATTACCGGTTCAAGTATTGGAGCTTTGATTGGAGGTGCCTACGCCAGCGGATTAAGTATCAACAAAATTGAAGATATTGCTTTAGCAATCGATTTGAAAACCACCGCAAAACTTTTTTCCCCTGGATTTGGAAAATCGGGATTGGTTACGGGATCAAAGGTACAGGAATTTTTAGCATCTACATTTGGTAACAAAAACATTGAAGATTTGAAAATTCCATTTGTAGCCATAGCAACCGATATAATTACCGGAAAAGAAATCCATCTTAATAAAGGTTATTTGGCAGAAGCAATCCGCGCCAGCATTTCAATTCCTGTCGTTTTTCAACCGGTAATCTGGAATAATATCGTTCTCGTTGACGGCGGTCTGGTCAATCCTGTGCCGATTAACTTAGGTCGTGAAATGGGAGCGGATTACATTATTGCAGTTAATGTCCTTGCATCAAAAAATAAACCTTCGGCAACAATTGATAAAAAATTTGACAGCAAAATTGATTTGGAGAAACCACTTGAAATCATTCCTGTTCTCCAAAAAAAACTCGAAGACTTGATAATAGATCATAAATGGATAAAAACTTTTATTAAACACAACGAGACGGAAAATTTGCCCGGAATTAAAAAAATATTTAATCGATCGGTTCAGATTACTCAGGAAAAATTGGTTGAGTTATCTGTCGAATTATATGAACCGGATGTTTTAATCGAACCGGAAGTAGAAAATATTAATATATTCGATTTTTATAAAGCAGAAGAAATAATCAAAAGGGGATATAAAGCTGCCGAAACAGTTTTAAAAAAAAATAAAATCGGGAAAATCCCCCAATGATCTCATTAATAAAAATCGCTTGGCGAAATCTTTGGAGGAACAAACGGCGGACACTCATCACACTTGCTTCAGTCCTGTTCGCAGTTCTTTTCGCATTGATTATGCGGTCTCTCCAACTCGGAACTTATGGTAGTATGGAAAAAAACGCAGTTTCCCTTTTCACCGGTTACATTCAAATCCACGCTAATGGATATTGGGAAAATAAATCTATAAATAAAACTTTTGCTAATTCCGACAAAATCGAGCAGCAAATTCAGTCGGTATCAGCTGTTTCACAAATCGCACCGAGATTGGAATCTTTTGCTCTTGGCTCATCCGGCAATCGCACCAAAGGTGTGGTGGTTGTGGGAACAAATCCAGTTTGGGAGAACAATTTCACAAAACTGAAATCACGCGTTGTCAAAGGAAAATATCTCACAGAAAATGATCAGGGAATTCTGGTTGCGGAAGATTTGGCAAAATATCTAAAAGTTACTGTGGGTGACACATTGGTACTTTTGGGGCAAGGTTACCATGGCATGACAGCTGCCGGAGCATATCCTGTCAATGGGATTATCCGTTTTCCTACCCCGCAATTAAACAGACAAATGGTTTATATGACATTGCCAAATGCACAATATTTCTATGCTGCCACCAATCAACTTACTTCAATAGCAATGATGATCTATCAACCTCGCAAAATTAATAAAACAGTAAGTGAATTGCAAACAAAAATTGGGAAAGACTACGAAGTAATGAGTTGGAAAAAAATGATGCCGGGATTTGTTCAGGAAATTCAGAGCGATAACGCCGGTGGATTATTTATGCTCGGTATTCTCTATATTGTGATTGCGTTTGGAATATTCGGAACTATTCTGATGATGACAATGGAGCGGAAAAGAGAATTCGCCGTGATGATTGCCGTGGGAATGCAACGAGGCAGATTAGCATTTATCGTTTTTGTTGAAACGATATTTTTAGGATTATTAGGAATTTTATCCGGTATAATTGTTAGCCTGCCTATTTTAATCTATGCGTATCACCATCCAATTCAACTAACCGGGCAAGCAGCAGAGGCGATGACACAATTCGGAGCGGAACCGATAATGCCATTTGCACTCCGCCTTGATTTTTATGCTAATCAAAGTTTGACGGTGATGATCCTGACTGTGATTGCAGTATTATATCCTCTTATCATCATAAACAGACTTACAGTAATCGAGGGATTGAGAGGTAAATGAGATGATGATTTTAGCTATTGCTTGGAAAAATGTTTGGAGAAATAAATTAAGAAGCTTAGTCGTCATCATCGCAGTTACTCTTGGGCTTTTCGGAGGAATATTTACCCTCGGGATTATGAACGGGATGCAGGAACAGCTGGTAAATTCTTCCATTGAAACCGAGATTTCAAACATTCAAATTCATAATCCAAAATTTTTGGCGAACAATGAAGTGAAATTTACCATCAAAGATGTAATCCCAAAACTTGTATATATTGCCAATCTGCCCCAAGTAAAGGCAGCTTCCAAAAGGATCAAAGCAACCGCGATGGCTAGCACCGCAATTACCGGAACAGGAGTTTTAATCAATGGAATTATTCCAGAACAAGAAAAACGGGTAACAAATCTTTGGACAAAAATCATTAAGGGAAATTATTTTGAAACGAAAACAAGAGTTCCTCCAACCGTGATCGGTGAAAAACTTGCTTCCAAGTTAAAAGCAAAAGTCAATTCAAAAATTGTGATTACAATTCAAGATATGACAGGAATCATAACTTACGGTGCTTTCCGTGTTGTGGGAATTTATAGAACTCAGGATAGCAATTTTGACGAGCGTATGATTTTCGTTAAAAATGAAGATATATTAAACCTGATAGGACTCGCTCCATCGCAAACTTCCGAGATTGCCATTCTCCTCAACAATAATAGTGAAACCGATGAAGTTACTGCAAAATTAAAGCACAAATTTCCAAACTTAGATGTTCAATCATGGAAAACAATTCAACCGTCACTAATTATGATGACTGTCTTGATGCAGCAGATGAGTTACCTTTTCCTTGCAATCATTCTAATTGCTCTGGCATTTGCGATTATCAATACAATGTTGATGGTGGTTATGGAGCGTATGCGGGAAATCGGGATGCTTATGGCTATCGGAATGAACAAAGCAAAAATTTTCGGAATGATTATGGTAGAAACTATTTTCTTATCAATTGTGGGGGGAATTGTGGGAATTATCATTAGCGCTGTTACTATTAGTTATTTTGGTCAATATGGTATTAATTTTGCAATTGTCTCCAAAGGATTATCCTCCCTCGGTTATGCATCAATTGCCTATCCTATCGTCAGTGCAAAATTTTATTTCATAATCGCAATCATGGTGGTAATCACGGCAATTATTTCATCGTTTTATCC
>JAYEKN010000139.1 GCA_034661015.1 Candidatus Cloacimonadota bacterium | reverse complement strand
CTGGCTCATTGCTAATGATGCTGATCTTGAATTATTCAGCCTTCAAAATACAGACTACTTTGGTAAAACAGATGCTGAGCTTGCTGAGTTTACTGATCCGATTTACAAAGAAGCTTTTCTTTTATGTGTGGAAACCGATGAAAAGTCGTGGCAAGCAAAAACTCTTTCGCGGGGTAATGAAGTGATTCCCACAGTAAATGGCACCAAAAAAGTGTATGATGTAATAAAAGTACCTCTTTTTAAATCTGACGGAGCAAGAAAAGGCTTAGTCGTTCTTGGTAGAGACATCACCGAACGCAAACAAGCAGAAGAAGAAATTAAAATTGCGAGAGAGCGTCTCGGAATTACAAATTCAATTTTACGTCATGACATAACCAATGACTTGATAGTTATTAATAGTGCCGTTAACCTATTCAACATTGAGCACGACCCGAAAATGCTTTCTGAAATCCAAAAGCAAGTTCAGAAATCACTTGATCTGATCGAAAGACATCGTGAACAAGAGTCTTTCATAGATTCTCATTCTAATCTGAAAAAAATTGAATTAGTGCCTATGTTAAACAATATTATTAAAGATTTCGATGGGATTGAAATTAGCATCTCCGGCAAAGGAACGGTTTATGGGGATAATGAAATATCTTCTGTCTTTGAAAATTTAATAAACAATTCGATAAATCATGGAAAGGCTACTAAAGTAGATATTGAAATAAATCCCAATGAAGAATTGTGTGAAATAAAAGTGCGTGATAACGGATCAGGAATTCCGGATGAAATCAAATACAACGTTTTCGATAAAGGGTTCTTCTCCGGAGAGAGCGGTCATACCGGCATTGGTTTGTATGTAGTAGAGCAAACAATAAGAAATTATGGTGGTAATATTTTCGTTGAAGATAATCAACCGAGCGGAGCTGTTTTTGTAATCAGTTTGAGAAAGGGAATTTCGAGATAATGTCGTTATGTAACTCAATCATCCCTGATTGAGAATGGCATAAATAAATATTAAAACCATTAGATATTAAGGAGTAAAATGATGAAAAAAACTTTAGTGATAATAATCGTATTGCAAATATTTTTTATTTGTTCATTATTATCTGCAAATAATCTTTCGCCGATCGGGTATTGGAAAACGATTGACGATGAAACCGGAAAAGTAAAATCTGTTGTGCAAGTTTGGGAAGAGAATAATAAACTTCACGGCAAGATCGTGAAATTATTCAGGAAACCAGACGAAGATCAGAATCCTGTCTGTGCAAAAGGTTCAGGAAAACTCACGGGCAAGCCGATGCTGGGCGCCACGATAATGAGAAACCTAAAAAAAGATGGAGAATGGTGGGATAATGGTAAGATCACTGATCCTAAAAAAGGTAAAACCTATCATTGTAAAATTCGGGTTATAGACGATGGAAAAAAGTTGCAGGTGCGCGGATATATCAAAGCCATAATCAAAATCGGTAGAAGCCAAATCTGGTTGAGAACCGATAAACCGAAATTTGGAGTAAAACATCCGTGATGTTTTAAAATAAAAAGTAATCTGGAGTAAAACAATTATTTTGGAATAAAACATCCGTGATGTTTTAAAATAAACCATCTTGAATGTTTTACACAAAAATAAAGTATAAAAAAATCCCACGCGTAAATTTACTCGTGGGATTTTTTATTTATTGAGATTGGAAGAATTTATTTTATTTTCCCGGACACTGTTTTACAACTTCAGGAGCAATGTTTTTATCACCGTAAGCTTTATCAAAATGTGTTTTGAATTCTTGAGCCAATTTTGTTGCCCGTTCATCAAAGGCAGATTTATCTTCCCATGTATTTTTCGGATTTAGAACTTCAGAGGGAACGTTCGGGCAGGAAATTGGGAAATTCAAATGGAAAATATCATCTGTTTCGTATTTTGAATTTTTAATTATTCCTTTTAAAGCAGCATCCACAAGTGTGCGTGTCAAATTAATGTCCATGCGTGAGCCAATTCCGTAGGGTCCGCCACTCCAACCCGTATTAACAAGGTAAACGCTTGTATTGTGTTTTTTCATTTTTTCGCCCAGCATACTTGCATATACATCGGGATTTCGGGGCATAAACGGTTCTCCGAAGAAACGCGAAAAAACTGTTACCGGTTCTGTGATTCCGGTTTCTGTTCCTGCTAATTTGCTTGTGTAACCCATCAGAAACCAGAGCATCGCCTGCTCGGGATTCAGCTTGGAAATTGGAGGAATTACTCCGTTTGCGTCCGCAGTAAGAAAAAGAATTGTGTTGGGATGGACGGATATGGAGGAAGTTTTTATATTACTCAAAAAGGTAAGAGGATAAGAACCACGTGAATTTGGGGTTAATCTTTCATCATCAAGATCGTATTTGCCGTTCGGATACATCATACAATTTTCCACGATTGCACCGTGTTCGAGATAATTGCCCTTGTGAAAAACTGCATTATAGATTTCCGGTTCTTTTTCTTTGCTTAGGTTTATAAGTTTGGCATAACATCCGTTTTCAAAATTTGCAATACCGGTATCGCTCCAACCGTGTTCGTCATCGCCAAGTAGAGCACGACTCGGATCAGCGGAAAGGGTGGTTTTACCGGTTCCCGAAAGTCCGAGCAAGAGAGCGCTATCACCATTTTCACCTTCATTAGCAGAACAATGCAAAGGGAGGATTCCTTCGCCCGGAAGGTAGTAATTCATAACAGTGAACATCAATTTCTTTATACTTCCCCCGTAGGCAGATCCATAAACGATTCCGATTTTGCGGTCAAAATCCATTGCTACCGCCATATTTGAAGTCAATCCGTCTTTTGTTTTTCGGAGTTTGCCTTCATACTTAGCCCGATCCAATTTATCATAAGGAAGAGCAATAAGCGTGAATGGTCTATCTGCAAAAATACTTTTCTCGATGTCTTCCGGAACCGGTCGGAACATATTGTCTGTAAAAAGAACAGATAGAGCTTGATCGGAAATAGTTTTTGTGGGAAGAGCATAGGAAGAATCTGCTCCGATAACTCGGTCGGTGATATAAATTTTTTCTTTCTCTGAGATAGTCTTGAGGGCGTCTTCGTAAATCATATCAAAAGTATCAGGTGCAAGTGGAATATTATTCGGTGAATTCCAATCAATATTTTTTTCAGACCCGGGATGTGAAACTATAAGCGTATCTTTCGGGCTTCTTCCGGTTGATTCCGGAGGTGTCCAGGTGTCGAGACATCCATTTGCAGAGATAATCGCTTCCCGATTTTCGACTGCTCGTTTGATCATTTCTTTTCTTGGAATATTGTTTAATATATTTTGGTGATTTCCAAGAATTTTCTTCAAGTCCTGATTAATATCCATTTGTAACTCCTAAGCATTATTTGTAATTAAATTTTAATAAAGTGAGTCTTATCGGAAAGGGATAAAAAGTTGTCAATATTAGTAAAAATTCACATC
>JAYEKN010000138.1 GCA_034661015.1 Candidatus Cloacimonadota bacterium | reverse complement strand
AATAATTTGGTCAACTTCTTCAGAATATTCGATTATTGCAGTTTGAATAAGTTTTTGCATTTGCTCAATGAGTGAAATTATTCTTTTATCTAAAACTGTTTTGCTCATTTATTATTTCCCTCTGCAATCTCAATATTCATCCCGTTGGATAGTCATCCTACGGGATTCATAATTTACTTCTAAAAATATACTCGTTCTTTTGTCTATTATTTCTTATTGCACTTAACATTAGTATCCACGCCAAATATTTTATGGCGTATAACTAACCTATAGTTACCATATTTTATGGCGTGATAACTCCAGACATGGAGTTATCACGCCATTACCGTTTCTAATCAAAATTAATTTCATCCAAAGGGCTCTTAATCTTAGAGATTCCAGATTCTGTAATGTGAGTATAGATTTCTGTGGTTTTGATATTCTTATGTCCCAACAGTTTTTGAATATATCTCAAATCTTCACCTCCTTCTAATAAATGTGTAGCGAAACTGTGTCTCAATGAGTGAACACATACTTTTTTTATTATTTTCTTAACATCTTCTTTACTCAAAACAACCAGAAGTTTTCTCTCTTTATTTTTTGGAATATCAAGTTTCCCTTTAAGTCTTTTGTTCAAAGTATTAATATCATTCTCTTCATAAGGAATATGCCATGATTTTATGGAAGAAGACCAGCTTCTATCATCAATTTTTTTTATCAGAGAGTTTGTTAATTCATTATATGGAAAACTCAATATAATGCGTCTTGAACTATCAATATAAATTTTTCTCGTCCAGAACTGCATATCTCATCCTTTCCCACAAAATTTTAAACATATATTTTCGGTTGAAGATATATTTTGTCAAATTAAGCGAAATATTTTGTTCAAAAATCATCTCATTTTTTTTCAAAAGAATCACTCCATTTTGGGGAAATATTCCATCGAAAATAAACAGTATCAAATTTTATAGACTTTATCGAGATAATCTTTCATCATTCTTTTTGCAGTGAAATCTACACTGGTTTTTATCGCTTCTCTCATCATTTTAACCCATTTTGTTTTATCATCATAAAATAAGGGGATAACTTCATTTTGAAGAATACGATACAAATCTTCGGCATCGAGCACATCATTCGGATTTTCCGGATCTCCAAAAGCCCAACCGTTAATACCATTTTTGCATCCTTCATCCCACCATCCGTCCCGAATTGATAGATTCAGAACACCGTTCAGAGCAGCTTTCATGCCACTTGTTCCGCATGCTTCATTGGGTCGAAGCGGAGTATTCAGCCAAATATCTACACCGGAAGTTAGTAATTTTCCAAGCCAGATATTATAATTTTCCACAAAAGCGATCTTGATATTTCCGGGTTTTATTTTGGATATCTGCACAATTTCGCGGATCAATCTTTTGCCAATCTCATCATTGGGATGAGCTTTGCCGGAATAGATAATTTGAATTTTTCCACCTACCGATTGGATAAGCTTGTCCAAATTATTAAAAATCAATTTCGCTCTTTTGTAACCCGCCATTCTTCTGGCAAAGCCGATTGTTAGCACATCTTCAGTTAAACCTTTGCGAGTGAAAGCATTGACATAATTTAATAAATGACTTTTCTGCCTTTTGTGAGTATTAAGAATTTCTTCATCAGAGATTTGATCAATATTCAATACTGTTTCCGGTTTTTTCTTCCATTCGGGAAATTTGTCGTTATAAAGATTTTGAAATTCATTTCCGAGCCAACTGGGATGATATACGCCGTTTGTAATATAACCGATCTTGTAATTTGGAAATTGTTTTTGGGCAACCTGTCCGTGAAGCCTCGATACACCATTTGCATTTCTGCTCAGGAATAAACCAAGTTTGGACATATTCAAAACGCCATATTCTGCGATTTTATTTAGAATTCCATCTTGTGGAATTTGATTTCCGAGAAAAAATCTGCAACGGTTTAATTCAAATCTGTCATGTCCGGCTGGAACCGGAGTATGTGTAGTAAACACGCATCTTTTTCTTACTTCGGAAACGTTTCTATTATATTTCTTCAGAAGATCGAGAGTGAGGAATGCGCAATGCCCTTCGTTCAAATGAAAAACTTCGATACTATTTTGAACTCCCAGCTCCTTCAGCAGCTCCATTCCTCCAAAACCAAGAATGGCTTCCTGCAACAGCCTCATATCGTTATCTCCTCCATATAAACGATGAGTAATTTCCCTGTCTTCGTTTTTGTATTGTTCAATATCAGTATCCAAAAAATAAACAGGCACTTCAAATCCGGTTTCTCCCTTTTGGGTGAATTTCCAAATTTGAATCCAAACCTGTCTGGCTTCAATTTCTATTGAAATTTTATTTGGTAATTTTTCTAACATCGGTTCGGGATCAAAGTCTGGAAATATACCTCGCTGATTTCCGTCTTCATCAATCTGCTGCTTTATATACCCCTCTTTGTATAACAATGTTATCGCACAAAGTGGAACTTCCATGTCCGCGGCTGCTTTTACATGATCCCCAGCGAGAACTCCCAATCCCCCACAATAAGTTGGGATATTTTCCGACAATCCGATTTCAGCACTAAAATATGCAACCTTGAAATTCATAAACACCTCACTGTTTTTTGCTTTTATAATTTATATGAAAAATCGTAAATGGAAAATCCAATTTTTCATGTCAAGTATGCTCGGAACAATTTTAAAATAATTTTGGAGTAAAATGTCATCCTTTGCCTTGCAGATTCGCATTCCTTCATTATTTCTCAAGCACCTTACGGATGGTTTCTTTCCTACGGGGTTTGTTATCCGCCGGGATTTGTTATCCGCAACCTCCGTAATGGTGCGTTTATATAACGAACAAGGATGTTCGCTTTACAATTCTCCATAATGGTGCGTTTACATAACGAACAAGGATGTTCGATTTACAATTCTCCGCAATGGTGAGATTTTGGTGAATTTACTTTCAACCATTGCGAAGGTCTCCGACCATTCGCAAGGTTTTACTCAATAAAAAAAACCCCAACCTGAAATCAGATTGGGGTAAATTTTATTTTTTTTAAAATACTATTTATTAGAAATTATAGCCGAAGCCCAAGCTAAAAGCCAAGATATCCATCTGGTGTTTACCCGGCATATTGTCGGCAGTAGCCGTAGTTACATCTCTTTCTTCACCCATCAAGTATTCAATTCCAAAATCTACATTCAATTTTTCGGTTTTGTAACCGAATCCACCGGTGAAAACATTATTTGTCATAGATGGGAAAAGAATGTTAAGAGTTTCATCCGGTGCGGGAGCAGGATCGTAATAATATCCTAATCTGTATGCATATTTATCACAAGGTTTGAATTCGGCACCAAGACGAATTTGGGTGCAATCTTCCCAGTTAAGTTTCATAACACTTTCGGAAAGGTTGAAAGGAGGAACAGCCCAATCTTCATTTTTGTATTTTTGAATAAATT